>JBDHYE010000060.1:0-7515 GCA_039811245.1 Chitinophagaceae bacterium
CCTTTGTCAAGTATTGGTTTTAACTTATCAACAATCTGCTGATTGGTGATGGTGTAATCTACTTGTCCATCGCGGTAAGTGGCATTGGTGCGTATCATATCGCGGGCATCTATCCAGCTATAATTACTCCCTTTATCTTTTAATAAATGATAAAATATTTTTGTTGATAAAAGTTCACCCATACCTACGATTTGATCATAATGATAATCGTATTGTGTTTCAGAAGCATCGTCAACAGCCCAATGTAACTCTTGAAATATTTCTTGCCAATCGTTTTTTAATTCATCAAGTGCTGTATCAGAAAGTATTTTTTGAGCGTAGTCCACGTGGTCGCTCTCTAATGCGTCAAGCATTTTGTAAGCTTGGTCTTTATGACCTTTACAGGCTTCTTGTACTACGCTTTCTAAGTAGTTGGTTGTTTTTCCTTTTGCGGAAACCACTACGATTAATGGGTTTTCAGGCTGCTGCACAATAGGGAGCAGCGCTAACATTCTCTCAGGGCTCTCAATACTTGCCCCACCAAATTTGTAAACTTGCAATGGATTTTGTTTTGTATGGTTTTATAATAAATGAGCATTAATTTTTTTGTAGTTGTGCTAAGGCTTGCTCTAAGCTTTCAAACATCTCTTTGAGGTCGTCAAAGCTACAAGTGCCAACACTAATTCTGTACCAAGGAGCATTGCTATCGGCGCCAAAACAAGAAAAAGGTACAAGGGCTAAATGTGCTTCGTTTAACAGAAATTCTGATACATCTTCTTGTTTTTGGAGTGTCTTACCCTTGAATGTATAGCCTACAAAATCTAGTTTTACGGTAAGGTAAATTGCGGCTTGTGGGGTAATGACCTCAATAGGATACCCTTTTTTCTGCAATGCTATAAAGTGGTTGAAGATAAAATACAGACGGTCTTCAATATGGTGTTTAAAGTCTTTTAAATATTGCTCTACGGCATCATTATTTTGTAAAAACTGTGCTGTAGCATGCTGTTCTGCCATGGGGGCCCAGGCGCCAACATGGCTTAATAGGGCTTTCATCTTCGCCACGATGGGTGCTGGTCCCATTGTCCAACCTACACGCACTCCGGTAGCGGCAAAAGCCTTTGAAACACCATCAACAAAAATGGTATATGCTTTCATTTCGGGGCAGAGTTGTACCGGACTAAAGGCTTCAATTTCGCCATAAGTTAGGGTCCAGTACATTTGGTCGTACATGAGGTAAAGTTTTTTCTCATGTGGGGCTCTTTTTTTGTTCTCTGCAACGATACTGTTACAAAGATTTAAAAGCTCATTTTTATCTAATGTAGTACCGGTAGGGTTTTGAGGAGAGCAAAGGCAGATAAGTCTAGCACCACTAAGCTGTGCCTCAATTTGCGAAGCTTTAGGCATAAATTGATCTTCGGGGTAAACAGGTACTACGCAATGAGTGCCTCCACAGATATGAGTATAGTGGTTATTATTCCACGAGGGTACTGTATAAATGACTTTATCTCCGGGGTCTATCAAGGTTCTGAACAAGGCATAGATTATCGGTCTTCCGCCGCTTGAGATAAGGATTTCATCATTTTTATAATCAATATTTTGATGCCGTCTAAATAAATCGCCTACGGCTTGACGAAGCTCCAATATACCATCGGCAGGAGGGTAATTGGTACGATGTGCTTTGTAGGCCGCTATAATGGCGTCTTGATAGGCTTGGGGGATTGGGAAAAACTCAGGGTTAAAATCACCAATGGTATAATTGTAGATTTTTTCACCTTTGGCTTTACGCTCATTTATGGCATTGCCAAGTTTTACTATTTCTGAGCCCACCAGGCTTTCTGCTAAACTACTTAAAGGGTCTTGTATCATTTTCTTATAAAAATTAAATTTAAAAAGAGAACTTGAAGCAATAGCTTAGCAAGTTCTCTTTTTATAATATTTCGGATTAATTCAGGAATCTAAAATCATAACAACTTGCTCTTACGGCATATCTTAAATGCCGAAGGTTTATTTATCATTTGTTTTATTTTATTTTTTAGACTCATTCTATACATATTATACTCCTACCATTAAAGGCATCATCAGCATGATGACCTCTTTGTTTTCTTGTTTTTCTGTTGGTTTTAAAATACCTGCTCTTGAAGGGGTACTCAATTCTAGTATAACTTCAGCACCTTCTAAATTACTGAGTGATTCTATCATAAAGCGGATATTGAAGGCTATCTTCATATCTTCACCATTATACTGGCAAGTCATTTTTTCTTCTCCTTTAGCATTAAAGTCAATATCCTGTGCGTTAAGGGTTAAAGCATTGCCAACAATATCAAATGCTACTTGGTTATTCCCCTTGCTAACAATAGCACTTAATCTGCGCAAAACACTAATGAGATCAGTACGATTAACTAGCAGTTCATAAGGGTTATCTTTAGGTATTACAGCTTTATAATCGGGGAAACGTGCATCAATAAGCCTACAGCTCATATGCAGTGTATTATAGGTAACAAATACATAGTTCTGATTAAAAGCTATCTCTATTTGAACATCTTCTGCAGGAGTGGCATTACGGATTTGTAATAAACCTTTTTTAGGCACAATAAAGCCTTCGTTTAATTGATGGCTCAAACCTTTTAAGCTGGTACAGATAAGGCGATGCGCATCGGTAGCTACAAGGTTTAATGTAGCTCCTTGGTCGTTGTGCTCAAGTTGGAAATAAACCCCGGTCATTGCAGGTCTTAACGTATCATTACTGGTAGCAAAATGGGTTTGATTGATGGCCTCTATTAAGCTAATGGCAGCAATGTTAAAGCTTGATACATCTGCTTGTTCTGGTTCTTTAGGGAAATCGTCTGCATTATGTATCATTATTTCATACTTACCAGAATCACAACGGATAAATACTCTGTTTTCTTCATGGCTAACTACAAAATGAATTGGTTGGCTAGGTAGGTTTTTTAAAATATCGATCAACGTTTTTGAAGGGATACATATTCTACCATCGTCGCCGGCTTGAGATACCTCTATGTCAATACGCATCATGATTTCTAAATCTGATGCAGAAATACGGAGGTTATTCCCTTTTAGTTCAAATAAAAAATCTTCTAATACCGGAATCACCGCATTGGTGCCCGAAGCACCACTTACTGTTTGTAAGTTTTTTAAAAAATATCCGGAGTTTACTATAAAGTGCATAGTGTCAAATAATTTTCTTTATTTTTTTAGCTTTTTGGGGGTTTAGGGTTCTTTTTACGTTAAAAAGCAAAAAATAATTTACTATTTTGTATAAAAATAATAAATCAATAAGCCTTTAAAGTGTTTTTTTTAGTGTTTAGCGTAGGCTAAAACTTGCGTTTAAATGGTTGGGGCAGCCGTATTTTTTATTACTATTACAAGCTATTGAAGCAAACAATAAACCTATAAGAACTACTATTGGCGCTAATTTACGAAGCTTTAAGCGGTTTTTCATAATTTAATTTGTGTTGTTTGAATTGTAGAATACTCTATTACTTTTGCACGAAGATAACTATTCATTTCAGAAAATGAAAAAAACACATTTTATTGCTATCGGTGGGGCTATTATGCACCAGTTGGCTTTAGACCTTCAAAAACAAGGCTATCATATCAGTGGTAGCGACGATGAGATAAATGACCCTGCACGTACAAACCTCCAAGTAGCTGGTTTGCTGCCAGAGCAAATGGGTTGGTTTCCCGATAAAATTACTTCCGATATTGATGAGATTGTATTGGGTATGCATGCCAAAGCCGATAATCCTGAACTGTTGAAAGCTCAAACATTAGGCATTCCAATTTATTCTTTTCCAGAATATGTTTATAATCTTAGCCAAAACAAAAAAAGGGTAGTGGTAGCTGGCAGTCATGGTAAAACCAGTATTACTTCAATGATAATGCACGTTCTCCGCTATCATCATTACGATTTTGATTACCTTGTTGGGGCTAAACTTGAGGGTTTTGAGCAGTCTGTAAAAATTAGTAATGCCCCATTAATTATTTTAGAAGGAGATGAGTATCCGGCATCGGTGATTGAAAAAAAACCAAAAATATTCTTTTACCAACCGCATATCAGTGTATTAAGTGGTATTGCTTGGGACCATATCAATGTTTTTCCCACGTATGATAATTATTGCAGCCAGTTTACCCAATATCTTGAGATGATGCCGGCACAGAGCCGTTTGTTTTATAATGCCGAAGACCCTGAAGTACTCCGAATTGTAGCTGCTGCGCAAGGGCAATTTACGGCTAGTCCTTATCATACTCCGGCATTTTATTATAAAGGTTTAGAAGCTGTATTGAAATTAGAAGATCAAGCGGATATAGCACTTAAAATATTTGGCAAACATAACCTGCTCAACCTTAATGCCGCTAAAGCTGTATTGCTAGAGCTTGGGCTTAGTGAGCAACAGTTTTATGAAGCGATAGCCGGATTTAAAGGCGCTTCCAAACGCTTAGAAAAATTTTATGAAAGTCGTTTTTTAACTGTGTTTAGAGATTTTGCCCATGCCCCTTCAAAACTCAAAGCCACACTAGATGCTGTAAAAGAAGCCTTGCCCAAAAACCCTGTTATTGCCTGTTTTGAATTGCATACCTTTAGTAGTTTGAACGAAACATTTTTAAAAGAATACCAAGACAGCATGAGGGCTGCCGATTATGCCCTAGTCTATTTTAGCCACCATGCCCTACAGCTCAAAGGTTTGGCCGCTTTAGACCCCTTAAAGGTGAAACACTATTTTAATCGCGAAGACCTTATTGTTATTGATCAGAAAGAAGTATTAGAGCAGACGGTTTACGCTCAACTTAAGGCCTTTAATCAGCAACCATGTTGCCTACTTTTAATGAGTTCTGGAGTGTTTGACGGTATTCAATGGGATTTTGATTCCTTGTCCTAAAATTTATTTGATGCATTAATTTTTTTTAAAAGAAAAATCACATGTCTAAAAAACATACTGCTCGCCCCGATGGTTTATATTACTCTACCGATAAAAATTATTTTGAAAATTATGAACCCATAACATCATCACAAGCTACGCTTGCCGCACAGGAGCAAAAACTAAAAGTAAGTTTAGATACCAAACAGCGAGCGGGCAAAGTCCTTACAGTAGTGAGTGGTTTTGTAGGTACAGCGCAAGATTTGGAAGATTTAGGTAAAAAATTAAAAGTAAAATGTGGCTGTGGAGGGAGTGTTAAAGAGGGCTTAATTTTTGTTCAAGGCGATTGTAAACAGAAAATTATTCAATTCTTAATGGATTGGGGATATGCTAAAACCAAAGGATAAATGTACTTTTGCAACCTCAATAATAAAATCAAATTCATTTATACATTTAAAACAGATAACTCATGATAGAAGATATTCAAATGCTTAATGAGAAAGAAACAAGAGCCGGTTTTGGCGATGGTATGACCGAGCTGGGGCGCAGCAATCCTAAAGTAGTAGCCCTAACAGCAGACCTAGCAGGCTCTTTAAAGTTGAATACTTTTATTAAAGAAAATCCAGAGCGCTTTGTGCAATGCGGTATTGCCGAAGCTAATATGATAGGCGTGGCTGCGGGGCTTACCATAGGTGGGCAAATCCCTTTTGCTACGACCTTTGCCAATTTTGCTACCTCTAGGGTGTACGACCAGATTAGACAGTCTGTAGCCTATAGCAATAAGAATGTGAAAATTTGTGCATCTCATGCCGGTTTAACCTTGGGCGAAGATGGTGCTACCCACCAAGTGCTTGAAGATATAGGTATGATGAAGATGCTGCCCGGTATGACCGTGATAGTACCTTGCGATTATAACCAAACTAAAGCGGCAACACTTGCTATAGCCGATTATCAAGGTCCGGTATATTTAAGATTTGGCCGCCCTAAATGGGCGAATTTTACTGATGAAAACCAAACTTTTGAAATCGGTAAGGCACAACATCTAGCAGAGGGTTCAGACCTTAGTATCATCGCTTGTGGACATTTAGTATGGAATGCAGTACAGGCTGCAAAAAGCTTGGCTCAAGAAGGTATCCGTGTAGATTTAATTAATCTACACACCATCAAACCCTTAGATGAGGCGGCTATTATACAATCATTAAAAAAGACTGGTGCTGTGGTAACGGCAGAAGAGCATCAAGCCAATGGTGGATTAGGTGATAGTGTAGCCAATGTAGCGGCACGCCACTGCCCTGTGCCGCATGAATATGTAGCGGTACAAGATAGTTTTGGTGAGAGTGGTAAACCTCTTGAACTCTTAGAAAAATACGGACTTGGGGTACAACATATCATAGCTGCTGCACGCAAAGTCTTAGCACGTAAACAGGCCTAAATAGCCCAAGGCTTATTTTAGGATTTTATTAAATTAAATTTAGGTATTTTTGTTTTATGTCTCATTGGATTATATATGGCTTGCTCATTTATGTGCTTTGGAAAATGCTGGTAAGAATAGTGTTTCCGGCGGTGCAGATAAGCAATAGTATGAACAAACAAATGCATGAAATGCAAGAGAAGATGCGGCAGATGGAGCAAGAAAAGCAGGCTGAAAATGCACGTATGAAAGCCCGTAAAGAAGCTAAAAAAGAAGGAGAGTATATTGATTTTGAAGAGGTGAAAGGGGCATAATAATTATGCCTATTGATAGAAATTATTTTAAGAAAGCAGCGCCCTCAAAGCGCTGTTTTTTTTTGCGCCTTGTGGTAGAAATTGTTTTATAAATTTGATTTTGGTAAATAAAAGATTTTTTTGTTTGAATAAAAATGTAGTACTTGATATTATAATATTTAAGCATTATATTTGTTTACATAAACTTTATAAATTCATCTACTTGAAACGTCTAAAATCTATAATTGTAATCATATTTTGTTTTGCATTAAGTAGAAGCAACGCTCAAACAGTATCTGTTTATACGGGTTCTAAATTAATGGGCACCTATACTACTATTCAAGCAGCAGTAGATGCGGCTATGCCTTATGACAGTATTGTATTTAGTGCAGACACCTTTTATGAACATAATATTGAATGTAATAAATGGAATTTACCCTTAGTATATCAGGGAACTATAAAAGATGGGGATACTACTGTAATTGATGCATTAGGGAATAATTTAATTTTTTATCTTTTAGTAGGAACTTTAAGAAATATTATTTTTCAAAATTTGGATACATTAAATAATTATTATTCAATGCCATTTTATTCTTTTGGAAAGAAAATTAATTTAGGAGGATTTATTGCGATTCTTAATAGCCTAATAACAGAACCAGCCTTTTTACTTGCAACAAATAATATAGAAAATGCAAAAATAGAATTTAGAAATAACAAAATTATTAATAAATATGAACCTTTTTTTCTTACTTCTAATATTTTCTGTTTTAAATGTGATGCCAATTTCTATAATGAAAAGAATTCAAGCATAAGTTTTAGAGATAATACACTAATTGGTAGAATCAATATTATTGGCTCAATAAATAGCTTAAACCTCAGCAATATCGACATACAAAACAATATTGGCGGTTCAGGCATTTTAATAGATTGTAATTATCCTACAGATACTCTAAGT
>JBDHYE010000061.1:0-7490 GCA_039811245.1 Chitinophagaceae bacterium
GCTCAGGGTCTAACACTTCTAATAGTGCAGAGCTAGGGTCGCCACGAAGGTCTCTACCTATTTTATCTATTTCATCTAAGATAAATACAGGGTTTGCTGTTTTTGTTTTACGTAGGGATTGGATAATCCTACCCGGCATTGCTCCGATATAGGTTTTACGGTGTCCACGGATTTCACTTTCATCGTGTAGGCCGCCAAGGCTTAGACGTACATATTTTCTTTGTATGGCATTGGCAATGCTTTTACCCAATGAGGTTTTACCAATACCCGGAGGGCCAACAAAACATAGTATAGGCGATTTGAGGTCGCCTTTAAGTTTCAGTACGGCTAGGTATTCTAAAATACGCTCTTTGATTTTTTCCATACCATAATGGTCATGGTCTAACACTTTTTGAGCTTTATTTAGATTGTAACTATCTTCTGTATATTGCCCCCAAGGCAGGTCGAGCATGAGGTCAAGGTGGTTATAAATAACAGAGTAATCGGGGGTGCTGCTATGCATACGCTCCAATTTCTGTATGTTTTTTTGAAAAAGGTCTTGAGCGGCTTCCGTCCATTGTATGCCTTCTGCGCGCTTTTGTAAGTCTTTGAGTTCACGTTCATTGGGTTCTCCGCCCAGCTCATCTTTAATAGATTTGAGCTGTTGCTGTAAGAAATATTCCCTTTGTTGTTTGTCCATCTCCTCTCGAGTCTTACTAGTGATCTCATTTTTGAGTTCTACCAATTGTAATTCTGTTTGCAGCAGTTGTAACAATTTTTCGGCGCGCTCTTGTACATCATTTAGCTCTAGCAAGCCTTGTTTTTCTACTAGTTTCGTATTGATATTTGAGGCTACAAAATGCAATAAAAAAGAGGCTTGTTCTATATTCCTAATTACCACAGAAGCCTCGTTAGGTAGATTGGGGGATAGATTTAATATTTTTTCTGAATAATCTCTAATTGATGAGAGTAAGGCTTCAAAGCCAGAATGGTTAACAGGAAAATGATCTTCTAAAAGTTCTACTTCTGCTTTTAAAAAAGGTTCGGTTTGGCTGTATTTTTTAACCTTAAAACGCATCTTACCCATAATAAATAAGGTGCTGTTACCATCAGGCATTTTGATCTGCTTGATGATTTTTGCCATTGTACCAATCTCATAAATTTCATCGGTATTGGGGTCTTCTGTTTTCAGTTCTTTTTGAGCTAATACACCTATCCATTTGTCATTTGCAGCAGCAAACTCTAATGCCTTAACCGATTTTTCTCTTGATACAGTTATCGGCAAAACCACATTAGGAAATAATACCGTATTGCGTAAAGCTATAATTGGAATCTCTGTAGGTAGCTTCTTTTTCTCATCGTCATTCATCTCTTCTTCGCCTAAGGGTACTATGGGCATAAACTCCATTTCTTGGTCGCTATTCTGAAAAAACATATCTATTTTTGATCTCATAGGTACTTGTATTTTTGTTTAGTACTTAAATACTTTAGATTTAAGACAAAGTGTCAGTTGTCTTAAATTAACTCGTAATTAAGTATATCTTATTGCTATAGCGCAAGCTTTATGCCATTTATTTAAAACGGAAACATTTTCATTATTAGCTTTAACATGTCCGTTAATATGGCTTAAATTATAAAAGTGCCCTTTACCTTTTTCAAAAAAATAAATATCTTCACACTATGAAATTTTTAAATCTATCTTACAAAACATTCAGCACAAAGACTGGGAAATTCCTATTAACCCTATTTACGGCAAATCTTATTTTATCTCAAGTGAGCACTGCGCAAGAAAAAGCAATAGAGCCTAAACCTTTAAAAAAGCATTATTGGTCTAACAATATGGATGTGCTCATTTTCTCAACAGCTGCCATTAACGATGCTGGTATCAAAAGTTGGGGTACACTACGTTGGAGTCCTTTTTTTAATATTGGAGGCAATTTTCATTATAATATTAGTAAGCATTTAGGTGTTTATACGGGCTTAAGTCTAAAAAATATTGGCTTTATTGAGCGTTATAAGGTACTTAATACGGTAGTAAAACAGAGGGCTTATACACTGGGCGTACCCATAGGGATAAGCATTGGTGACATGCAACAACAAAAATATTTTACCCTTGGTGGTGGAGTGGATTGGGCGATCCATTATAAACAAAAATATTGGGACGATAATACGTCTAAAGTTAAACTAAGTGAGTGGTTTAGCGATTATACACGCCCTCTGCTGCCTTATATTTTTACAGGCTTTTCTTCTAAAGCAATTAGCTTTAAAATACAATATTACCCTTTAGGTTTTTTAAATGAAGATAAAAAAGTAGGTCCTTATCAAGTTCAAATTAATAAAGATAAAAAGGTAAACCTGCTTTTATTTTCTATTGGTAAGCAGATCAATTATTAATTTTTCAAGTTTGATTTTAGTTATGAAAAAAGTATTGCTTAGTACTTTGAGCATTTTGTTTTGCCTAAATGTTTGGGCACTGCAAAAAGATCAATATTATGTAGTAACCCATAATGCTAAAGATACGCTTTGGGGTACTTTACAAGTTCCTTCAAATGTTCAACAGCCTAATCTCGTAATCATCATTGCCGGTTCAGGACCTACAGATAGAGATGGCAATAGTTCTCAAGGTTTACAAACCAATGCATACAAAATGCTTGCCGATTCTCTCGAAGCTGCCGGTATTGCTTCGCTGCGTTATGATAAAAGAGGTGTGGGTAAAAGTATTCCTCATGCAGTACAGCACGAAGACCAATTGCGCTTTGATACCTATGTGAACGATGTTCTATTATGGGTCAAACAATTGGAAAAAGAACAAGGCTTTGGCAAACTGTTTTTGTTAGGGCATAGCGAAGGGGCGCTGCTGGCTACGCTTGCAGCACAGCAATGTAAGCTAGCGGGAGTTATTTCTGTATCGGGTGCTGGTAGCCCAATAGGGCAAATTTTACGCCAACAGATTGCTAAAAATGCTCCTGCTTACCAGCTACAAGCCGATACGATTATTAATACTTTAGAAAAAGGACAGACCCTTCAAGTAACAACCGAGGCACTAGCTCCGATTTTCAGAGCGAGTATTCAGCCCTATTTGATCTCTTGGATGCGTTATGACCCTGCAAAAGAGTTAGCCCAGTTAAAGTTGCCACTTTTAATACTTCAAGGTACTGCCGACCTCCAAGTGCCTGTTAGCGAAGCTCAAAAGCTACGCCAGGCTTGCCCTACAGCTAAGTATTATGAAATAGAGGCCATGAACCATGTACTCAAAACAGTGGGTAATGACCAGAATGCCAACTTAGCTGCTTATGCTAATCCCAAGCTACCCATTGACAGCGATTTGTGCCATGCAATAATTGCTTTTTGTCAATAAGATTAGAGTAGATGCTGTTTGTAAGATTGGCAGGTATTTAGTATTATAAAGGATAAGGAATATATATAGTTCTGGTGCTTTAAGGTTTGTAAAAGTTGGATAGGAATAAAGGGATACATCAAGATAATTATTCAAAAAATATTGCCTGATTTGCTTGGTTTTTTGGCATAGCTCAAGATATGAGTTGTGTTTTTATTCAACATAGGCCTGCATGATTACAGTTTTCACAGCTTCAATTTCTGAGCTTGTCAGTTGACCAAGTTTCTTGACAACTCTTGTTCTGTCCACCGTTCTAATTTGGTCTAAAACTACCCAGCCTTTTGTTTTTGCTTGTTTGATTTCAACTCTTGTAGGGTAAGGTTTTGAACTGCTTGTAAGCGGTGCTATAACTATCGTTTGCAGGTATTTATTCATTTCATTAGGAGAAATGACAGCACATGGACGAGTTTTTTTTATTTCGCTTCCTACAGTTGGGTCAAGGTTTACCAACACTAATTCATATTGCTTTATTTCCATTCTTCAAAAGTTTCATCTTCAAAAATGTCGTCAATCAACAGCTGATCATCTCCGTTTGCGTGCATTTGTTTGAATGATTTTTCCCAACCTTTTCTTGGAATAGGTTTAGGTTTTAGGATAATTCTTCCTTTTTCTAAAATTAATTCAAGCGTATCACTGATATTATACTGCTCTAGAATTGATTTTGGCAACCTGATGCCTTTTGAATTTCCGATATTGATTATTTGAACTTGCATTAAAATTTAGATTGTGATTACAAAGTAATTACAATTTTTTGAGATAAACAAATCTTGAACTATTTTTAATCAATGTCTCCCTTATTAGGTCTTGACCTTTGTTAAAATGCATTTTACTCATAAAAAAAAGCTAGCGCCTTAATGATGCCTTAGCCTTTGGGCCAGCGATAGTAGCGGATACCCCGCAGCGGAGTGCAACGTAGCGAGGAGTAGTAGCGGATAGCGCGGTGCGCAGCAGGCCCCAAAAAGAAAAAATATATACATCTAGTAATAAAGTTTAATGTATATTGCGATAGCGAATTTGAACTTAAAAAATTAGACTTGTTCTACTGATTTTTTTGTATTTTCGTAGGCATTTTAAATGTAAAATTTAGTTGATTATAATCATTAAGACAATGAATAAAATAGTTCCAATAGCCTTATCGGGTTTGTTACTCTTTACAGCATGTAAAGAAAAAGAGGTATTGATTGATATGGGTCTGAAAGATGGTGTAGTAGAAAAAACCTACATGGGCAGTAATGAAACACCTCAGGTTAAGAATGTGATGATAGAAGAGTTTACAGGGGCATCTTGCACGAACTGTCCTGATGGGCATAAGGCTGTAGCAAACATTATAGAAGCTAATCCGGGTAGGGTAGTAGCAGCCGCTTATCATACCTTTAACGGAGGTTCTATCTTTAAACCGGTTAAAAAACCAGGTGAGGTAAGTAAATATGATTTTAGAGATTCTGCGGCTACAGATATTGGTACGATCATCTATGGTGGGGTGAGTTCAATACCTGTGGCAGGTATTGATCGGGTGCTTGAAGGTTCATCAAGACTTATTGGTAAAACCCAATGGGCTTTAGAAGCAGGTAAACGCTTGGTAGTAGAAACGCCTATTAATCTTACCTTGACCTCAGAATATCGTAAAGATGAAAACAAAATTCAGGTAAAAGTAAAAGTGCTTTACAATAAAGAGGTGAGTACTAAAAATTCACTTACGATTGGTGTAATCGAAAATGGGATTATAGATGCTCAAGAATTTGCAGACCATGTAGATATGGAATATGAACATGAACATGTATTACGCAAGTTTTTAACTCCTTATAACGGTTATCCGGTAATAGACTCGGTAAGTGTGAAAAGTCCGGGTAGAATCTATGAATTCTCTTATGTATTTACTCCTAGCGATACTTGGAATCTGGATAATTGTTACATATTTGCTTTTGTATCTAACAATGAGAGTGAGAATAAAGAGGTGTTACAAGCCCAACAAGTAAAAGTAAAATAATTGAACCACTATGTGTAGTCCCATTTTTAAATAGATAGCGCCTACACGAAATGCCTTTTTTTATTTGCCTTGGCAGTGAGAAAAGGCATTATTTAATTTTATAAAGAAAATATTTTTTAAAGCTGTGAAATCCTATTACAAGATAACGAGTTTGAACTGGAAAAAAATTCTAGCGATTAGCCTTTTCCCTTTGATGTTTCAAGCTTGTGAAACAGACAGTCCTCAGGGGCAAGATACTAAAGAGCCTACTACAAGTACACCTGTACAAACGGTAAAAGTGCCCGATTTTAGTGCCGATAGCGCTTATGCTTTTATTGAGAAACAATTAAGTTTTGGTTTTAGAATACCGGGTACTGTGGGTCAAGAAAAATGTGCTGCTTGGATGGCTACCATGTTAAAGTTACATTGTGATACGCTTTACGTTCAAAAAACAAAAGTGAAAGCCGGGAATGCCCAAATGTTACCTTGTATCAATTTAATAGGTGCTATTCATCCACAAGCTAAGAATCGTATTTTATTACTCACACATTGGGATAGCCGCCCTTGGGCTGACCAAGATGATAGTGCTGCCAATAAACCTATTATGGCTGCCGATGATGCAGCAAGTGGAGTAGGGGTATTGATTGAAATGGCTAGGCTTTTAAAATCACAAAACATTTCAAAAGATTGGGGTATTGATATTTTCTTTACCGATGTAGAAGATTACGGTAAAACAGAATGGGGCGAAGAGAGCTATTGTTTAGGAACTCAATATTGGGCTAAAAATCTGCACGTTCCTCAATATAAAGCAAATTTTGGCATACTGCTGGATATGGTAGGGGCTAGAGGGGCTACTTTCCCAATAGAAATGATCTCTGCACAATATGCTGCAAATATCCAAAAAGATATTTATCAAGCGGCACACCGCGCAGGCTATTCTTCATTCTTCCCTTTTATCCAAGGGCCTGCCATAACCGATGATCATAAATTTGTCAATGAGCTAGTAGGTATTCCAACAGTAGATATTATTAATCTTAGTACTGACGGAGTAACACCTTTTAAAAGGCATTGGCACACACACGATGATAATATAAACATTATTGATAAGAACACTTTGAAAGCAGTAGGGCAATCATTATTGCAGTTTATCTATGAGACAACTGCTGAAAAGCCTAATGCTCCAGCTTCATAAATAAGAATCAAACCATATTTTTTAGAACCAATAAAATAAAACAGTACATTGACCTTAATTAAATCAATTTCCGGAATAAGAGGCACCATTGGTGGTGTGGCTGGACAAAGCTTGAGTCCACTAGATATTGTAAAATATACTACGGCTTATGCCGCCTATTTAAAGCAAGCTTCATCACTACCACTTAAAGTAGTGTTGGGTAGAGATGCCCGTATGAGTGGTGAGATGGTACGCAGTATCGTATGTGCTACGCTTCAAAACTGTGGTGTAGATGTCATAGACTTAGGATTAAGTACTACTCCAAGTGTAGAAATGGCAGTAGTAAACCATCAAGCATCGGGGGGGATTATCCTTACCGCAAGCCATAACCCTAAAGAGTGGAATGCGTTGAAATTGCTGAACGACAAAGGTGAGTTTATTAGCGCAGCTGCCGGTGCTTGGATACTAGACTATGCCGAAACACAAAATATGAATTATGCCGATGTGCAACATTTAGGAGCTTACCGTCAGGATACACAAGCTATGGAGCAACATATAGCAGCAATTTTAGCACACCCATTAGTGAATGCTAAGGCTATAGCAGCAAAAAAGTTTAAAGTAGTAGTTGATGCTATCAATTCTAGCGGTGCGGTTTTTGTACCCGCCCTGCTAAAAGCATTAGGGGTAGAAGATGTACAAGTCATCCATGCAGAAATGCATGGCAATTTTGCTCATAATCCTGAGCCCTTGCCAGAGCATTTAAGAGACTTGTGTAGCAGTGTAGTGAAAAACAAAGCAGATATTGGCATTGCAGTGGACCCTGATGTGGACCGCTTATGTTTTGTAAATGAAGATGGCAGTTTGTTTGGTGAAGAATATACGCTAGTAGCCGTAGCCGATTATGTTTTGCAACACCGTAAAGGTAATTCGGTATCGAATATGTCTTCAACCAGAGCTTTAAGAGATGTGACTGAAAA
>JBDHYE010000062.1:0-7443 GCA_039811245.1 Chitinophagaceae bacterium
TTTATTTAAATTAAAAAGTATCCAAAATTTGATTTTATAATCAGCTTATTTATGGTTTTGTTAAAGCCTTGATGCTTGAACAACTATTGTGTTTAGGCTCATGTTTCTGTCTTACTTTTGCAGCCTTTAAGCTGTCTTAATGCGTAACAAATCAATTTCTGCATCTTATCTCATACTTATCTTAGGCATATTGGCGGCGCTAGGTCCTTTTTCTATTGATATGTATTTGCCGGCTTTTCAAAGAATTGCCCAACGTTATCACACAGTAGAGTCCAATGTAGCGTTTACTTTAACCAGTTATTTTATTGGTATTGCTGTAGGGCAATTATATTATGGTCCATTGGTAGATAAGTATGGTAGGAAGAAACCACTCTTAATAGGTTTAGCATTATATGCTTGTGCTGCTTTAGCCTGTGTGTATGCGCCTTCTATTGCGGCTATGGCTGCATTTAGATTTTTACAGGCATTGGGGGCTTGTGCGGGTATGGTGGCTTCTACTGCTATCATTAGTGATGTGTTTGAAGCTCATCAAAGAGCTAAGGCTTTCTCTTCAATTATGTTGGTCATGGGGCTTGCCCCATTAATAGCTCCCAGTATCGGTAGCTTTTTTCTTGTACATGGCGATTGGTATTATGTGTTTTATTTTCTTTGTTTTTTTTCAATAGGGGTTTGGTTGTTGATTTATTTTGTATTACCTGAAACCAGTAAATACCAACATCAAAATAAATTGCGATTTAATGAGATTGCACGGAGTTATTGGGGCGTACTGCGTAATAATTCTTTTTTAGGGTTTACATTGGTGGGGAGCTTGTCTATGGCGGTGTTGTTTACATATATTTCGGCAGCGTCTTATATTTTTCTAACTTATTATAAGGTTTCTCAGGCTACGTTCTCTTTATTGTTTGCGATCAATGCATCGGGTATGATATCGGGTAGTTATCTTAATGGTCTTTTTAATCAGAAATTTCATTACTTAAAAATAGCTCAAGTAGCCTCTGGTATTTTGCTCATTACGGCTTTAATTATTTTTATCGTAGTGCTTACGGTTCCTCAAGTGCCTTATTTGTTTTTAGTGCTTAGTATTTTTATTTTACTCTTTTGTGTAGGTTGTATTAATCCTAATGCTACAGCAGCTTCATTAGTCCCTTTTACCGATAAGACTGGTTTAGCCTCTGCATTGGGTGGAGCGTTGCGTATGGGCTTAGGCGCTTTTGTGGCGGCGCTTTTAGGTATGTTTCATAATCCTTCATTGGCACTTATATTTGGTTTAATTGTTGGGTTAGCGCTGTTATGTAATTATTTTTTAAAAGTTACGCAAAAGAAAACTGCCTAAACTAAAATAGCTTAGGCAGTTGTGGTTTTAATGTTATAAGATTGAATTGAATTAAATCGTACCAATGAGTTTTTTGAGGTATTTACCGTAGCCACTTTTGTAAAATTTTTCGGCTAGTTGATTCATTTGTTCATCATCAATCCAAGCATTACGATAAGCGATCTCTTCTATACAGCCTATCTTCATACCTTGTCGCTCTTCGATAACGTGTATAAATTCTCCAGCATCAATTAATGAATCAAAAGTACCGGTATCTAACCAAGCAGTACCTCTGCGCAATACACCTACTTCTAGTTTTCCTTTTTCTAAATAAACTTTATTGACATCGGTGATTTCAAGCTCACCACGTGCTGATGGTTTTATAGCTTTGGCTATCGCTACTACATCATTGTCGTAGAAATAGAGTCCTGGTACCGCATAGTTTGATTTAGGGTTTTGAGGTTTTTCTTCAATGCTTAGAGCTTTAAAATTTTTATCAAATTCTACTACACCATAACGCTCAGGGTCATGTACTTGATACGCAAAAACCACTCCGCCATCAGGTTGTGTTTTGGTTTTTAAAAAAGTACCCATACCAGAACCATAAAAAATATTATCACCAAGAATAAGGGCTACTGGGTCATTACCAATAAAGCTTTCACCTAAAATAAAAGCTTGTGCCAAGCCATCGGGACTGGGTTGTACCACATATTCAAAACGGCAACCTATGGCACTGCCATCGCCTAAAAGTTTTTTAAAACCGGCTTGGTCTTCGGGGGTTGTAATAATGAGAATCTCCCTAATACCCGCCAGCATCAAGGTGCTTAAAGGGTAATAAATCATAGGCTTATCATAAATAGGCATAAGCTGCTTACTAACTGCTATGGTTAGTGGGTACAAGCGTGTTCCAGAGCCTCCGGCTAATATTATTCCTTTCATATCGGTAGTTTAATTGTTCTTATTAAAATATTGATTTCTGAGTTGTTTTAAATAAGTTTTTAGTTTGCTAGTATCTGTTTTGACACTGCAAGGATACTCATATATCCATGTTTTGCCAAAATATTCTGCTAATCTTAATCTTGGGATATCTGCGGTGTCGGGTAGTTTTTGACAACTCAGACTAGGGTAGTACAGTAGTTTTGGGCGGTTTTTTAAGGGGCTTACCGCTATGATGCTATCTTTTTGGCTCAATATTGTATTATAACGGGCTTTACTTTCAAGGTTAAAATGGTAAGCGCTACCGCTAAATACATCTATTATAGCTGCCTTGAAATTATTAGGAAATACAAAAAATATAGTGATTAAAACAGGGAATGCTAATTTGTTAAGCAGCACTTTATTGGTAACAAAGCACTGATTATTGTTTAACGCTACATAGTTTATAAACACAATACCCGTCAAGATAAAGAGCAACATAAGGTTTTGAAATCGCGATTCTGGTACACTACCGGTCATCGCTACTACTGCAATTTGGCTTAAGAAAAATGCCGTTAAAATGATGGCTGCCAGCCATTTGATGTTGAAAAATGGAGCAGTTAAAAAAACATTATCTTGATGATGAAGTAAATAGCTTTTAAAGAGTTTTGTAAAAAGTACGCTAAAAGGGATTAAGAAGGGGCTCCATAGAATAAGTTGGCTGAGCCCAGCATAAATGCCACCCCCTAGTGCTAATAAGATATTGCCTGAGTAAGGACTTATTTCTTGTCTGCCCATATTGCCAGAACTGATACTGATCAATAATGTAGCGATTAAATAGGTAGCGCAACTGATAAAATATGCTATAGGTATTTTATTGTACTTGGTTTTTAAATAATAAGCTTGAAGTAGTAGTGGTAAAAAAAGGCTGAGCATCACCCATTCACTACAGCCAAGTGCTAATAAAATAAATAGGTTTAATAAAAGCCATTGTTTTTTTTGATGTACGAATGTTGCTCTTGTTAGTTTACAAAGTAATGCGCATATCAAGAGCCATAAAGCAGCAGCACTTAAATAGGTGGCTTCTGCACAAAGCCAATAAGCAAATTCATGCAGATTGGGCATAAACATTATAAAGGTAAATAAGAAATAAACTGCAATTCTTATAGCGAGTTTGTCATTTTTGTTCTCTGGAAAAACATATCGGGCTGCAATAAACACGCATTGTATAAATGCTAAAAACATCAAAGCCGTTAGCCATTGATAGCCACTGATGCTTTTCCATAATAAAGGACTTAAAAAAATGAGAAAGGTGGAAAAATAACGACCACCACTATATTTGTAAACAAAATAACTAGCCTCTGAATAGCTTTTGTTTTTGATAAAACTATAATAAGAAAAATCGTCTGAATGGGGCTGGCTAAAAGCAAAAAGAAAAAGTACCAACAAGAGCAAAATAATCATTGCACTTATCAGTACTTTTTCAATATTACGTGATGAAATCATTGGTATAAAAAATGATTATACCTAATAACTACGACTGGTATTGCTGTTGGTAATAATTCTGATAATCACCACTGGTAACGTGTTTCAACCATTCACCATTATTTAGATACCAGTCAATAGTAATACTGAGTCCCTCTTCAAAGGTTACAGATGGTGTCCAACCTAAATCATTTTTTAGTTTATTAGCATCAATAGCATAGCGCTTGTCGTGCCCTGGGCGGTCTTTTACAAATTGGATTAATTTTTCAGAATAACCGGGAGCTTTACCAAGTTTCTGGTCTAATTGTTTGATCAGTTCTTTTACAAGGTCAATATTTTGCCACTCGTTAAAACCACCAATATTATAGGTTTCGCCTAATGCTGCTTGATGAAAAATACTATCAATGGCACGTGCATGGTCAATTACAAAAAGCCAATCTCTAGTATATTTACCATCGCCATAAATAGGTAATGGTTTTTCATTTAATATATTGCTGATACAAAGCGGGATAAGCTTTTCGGGGAAATGATTAGGGCCATAATTGTTGGAACAATTAGAGAGTACATAGGGTAGTCCATAAGTATTGCCATAAGCACGTACCAAATGGTCTGATGCTGCTTTTGAGGCAGAATAGGGTGATTGAGGGTCATAAGCAGTAGTTTCTAAAAAGAAACCAGTCTCGCCTAGGCTACCATAAACTTCATCAGTTGAAACATGGTAGAATAGGTTTTTAACTTTACTTTTTTCAGGGAAATGTCCATGTGTATGTTCAGGGTCTAAGGTCCAAAATTCTTTACATAGATTTAATAAGTTGGCAGTACCGATTACGTTAGTTTGTATAAACGCATTTGGGTTTGTAATACTTCTATCTACGTGGCTCTCTGCTGCCAAATGTATCACTGCATCGGGTTGGTGTTTTTCAAATACCTTTCTTAATGCGGCTTCTTGAGTAATATCGGCTTTTTCAAAAATATAATTGGGTGCATGCTCTATGTCTTTTAAATTTTCGAGATTGCCGGCATAGGTTAGTGCATCTAAATTGACTATTTTATAATTAGGATATTGTGTTACAAAACGGCGTACCACATGCGAGCCTATAAAACCCGCCCCTCCTGTGATGATTATAGTTTTTTCCATTTGGCAAAAATAATACAGACTTTCTTATTTATAGGAGTATTATAAATAAGAATTAGAAAAATAATTTAAAAAATATCTTGGGCGAAAAGGTGTTATTCGGTTTTTACAAAAAATATTTATAAAGGATAAACTTCAATTATGGTTCTAGGTATTGTATAATACTACTATCATTAGGACTAACTGCCGATGGGAAATCTGTAAGCAGATGTCCTGAAGGGTCTATTAAAAATTTATGAAAGTTCCATTTAACAGTACAATCTTTTACACCATTCTGCTGCTTATGGCATAACCATTGATAGAGGGGTATTTGTTGCGGAGCAACCACCTTGGCTTTTGCAGCCATTGGGAAACTTACACCATAATTTTTCTTACAGAATTGGGCAATTTCTGTGGCGCTACCGGGTTCTTGAGCCCCAAAATCATTTGAAGGGACAGCTACTATGACAAGCTTATCTTGATATTGTTTATAGACTTGTTCTAAGGCTTCGTATTGAGGTGTATAACCACAAGCAGAAGCGGTATTGACGATTAAAAGGTATTTACCTCTATAATTTGAAAAATCTATAATGCCTCCTTCAAGTGCAGGAATTTGAAATGAGTAAAGATTGGGTAGTGCCGATTGTGCCATACTAAATAGAAAATTGCTGAGTGTTATAAGAAGTAAAATTAAGTATTTCATGGTTTGTATATTAGGATTGCTTTGGCAAAGTTAAATGATACTTTATCAATAAGAAGTAGTTCCTTATTTTGAAGCTTAGCTTGCTTCTTTTGAATTCATTTTTTTAAATTAACATTCATTATTTTAATGCCTATAAAAATCTCTTATCTATTCATTGAATTAAGCTAAATTTGCACACGTTTTAATATGAGAATTGTAAGCTTATTTTTAGTATTGATTTTTTGGGCTTCTTGTGCCAATATTGTTCCTCCTGGCGGAGGCAAAAAAGACACTCAAGGACCTAAGCTTTTAAAAAGTTTACCTCAAGATTCTTTACTCAATACTAGGGTCAATAAAATAGAGTTGCATTTTGATGAATATGTAAACGTAAATGATGCCGCTAAAGAAATAAGTATTACGCCACTTTTGAAACAAAACCCAAGTGTGCTAGCTTATGGTAAAAAAGTAATTCTTAAAATACCCGATTCTTTACTTCAAAACAATACCACTTATACTTTGCAGTGGGGTGCTGCCATAAGAGATTTACATGAGGGGAATCCTTATTCTGGTAAAGCTTTTGTTTTTAGTACGGGTGCATGGTTTGACTCTTTGCAGCTTAGAGGGCGTATTATAGATGCAGCTACAGGCTTACCCGATTCTAATACTAAGATTCAAGTACTGCTCTATGACGCTCAAGAAGCCGATAGTAGTATTGTAACCCGTAAAAAACCTTTATATAGAGTGTATTGTAATAGCGGAGCCTATTTTAATTTTCAAGGCTTACCCGATAAAACATTTAGAATTTTTGCACTGAAAGAGCAAAATGAAAATATGATTTGGGATCAAGATGAAGAAGCTGTGGCTTTTGATATCAAAAGCTATAGACCCTCTAAAGATACTTTACCGATAGCATTAACACTTTTTGTAGAAGCAATAGACTCAAACAAAAAAAATCTTAAAGACACGCTCAGCAGCTCATCAAGTGGATTAAAAAAACCACGTATGTCTCAAACTGTTACTTCTGAAACAAGTACCGATAAGGCTATCCCTCCATTAGATACTAGTGGATTTAATTATGTGTTGCTGGTAGATACTAGCCAAATTCAAAAAAGAACTCAAGATATTACTAAGCCATTAGCACTGCATTTCTCAAAAACTGTGGCACATTATGACACTACTAAGCTATTAATTACCCGTGATAGTAATGGAGTAAGTATTGAAGAAAAATGCATTATTCGCTGGGATAGCACTATGAAGCTCGCTTGGCTCAATATTGATTGGAAACAAAATCAAGTTTACACCATCAAATTTTATAAAACTTTTGTACAAGATAGCACCACAAAAGTGAATATGCCCTCCACCTATAGTTTTAGAACTAAATCAAGTTTAGACTATGCTTCATTAAAGGTGCAGTTGCCTCAAAATTTTATTGGAAAAGATTATGTACTCCAACTGTTTAAAGAGAAAAAACTACTCCAACAAGTAGCGATACAACAAGCTAGTATTGAATTTTCATTATTAGAGCCGGGTACTTATGCTATTAATGTTTATCAAGATTTAGACCAAAGTCATTCTTGGACCAGCGGCGATTTATTAAAACAGCAGCAGCCAGAACCAGTGTATCCTTATGTAGAAGGCCCCATACGCTTAAAAGCTGCTTGGGAAAATGTTTGTGATTTTAAAACCTATCCTATAGAGCTCTCAGAAAAGCAAAAAGTACGATTGGGAGTTGCTAAAGAAAAATAAAATTAAAGAATGACATACCATATTATCGTTGGCGACATGGCCGCACAACCTTTATTGAAAACCTTTAACGATACAAATACACATAGTGTGTTAGTTCTTAAAGATTTGTTGCAATTAGGCCCATTACAGAAGGCAGAAGGTCAAAGCTTTACTGACTTACGAAAAAGCTTTTGGGCAAAGCTTCTAGCT
>JBDHYE010000063.1:0-7357 GCA_039811245.1 Chitinophagaceae bacterium
TATTTTTAGACCATATTTGAGCGCGCTGCCCTACGCCAAATTTATGTTGTTCATCAATTACCGCTAATCCTAAATTTTTAAAAACTACTTTAGGTTCTATTATCGCATGGGTACCGATTACAATTTGTACAGTACCTGAATGAATGGCTTTTAGTATCTCATTTCGCTCTTTACCTTTTACAGAACCTGTAAGTAAAACACAAACGATTCCTAATGGTGCAATTAATGTTTGTATGCTCTGATAATGTTGCCTTGCCAATATCTCCGTTGGGGCCATTAAGCATGCTTGAAAATTATTATCAAGTGCCAATAGCATTGATAATAGTGCCACCATTGTTTTACCACTACCTACATCACCCTGTACTAAACGGTTCATCTGCCTACCACTAAGTGTATCATTACGTATCTCTTTTACTACTCGTTTTTGAGCACCTGTTAATGCAAAGGGTAAATGATTATTATAAAAATCATTGAAATATTGACCTACTTTAGAAAAAACAAATCCAGCTTGTACGGTATGCTGCAAGCGCAATTTTCCAATTTGCATTTGCATTATAAATAGCTCCTCCCATTTTAATCGGTAACGAGCTTTTTGTAATAATGCTTCAGATTCAGGAAAATGAATTTGGAATAAAGCACTATTCCTTGGCAATAAACCCAATCTAGAAATTATAGACTGTGGTAAAAATTCATATAAAACTTCAGGCGTTATTTTTTGAAAAATTGCTTTTGTTATTTTTCCAAAACTTCTATTGTTGATGCCTAAGCTTGCGAGTTTTGAAGAAGAAGAATATACCGGTTGCATACCCATTACGTTTTGAACTTGATCTTTTCGGTCTAGCTCTGGGTGGGTAATACTATAAGCATTATTAAATAAATTTATCTTTCCAAAAACATAGTATTCTTGATACTCTTCAAGGTTTTTTTGTACATAGTTAATACTCTGAAACCAAACTAAATTAATGGTTCCAGTAGCGTCAAACAGTTGAGCAGTCAAGCGTTTTTTTCTAGCCCCCCCCTCTTCACTAATATTAACTAATTTACCAAAAAGTAAAACGTATTCTTGCGTTTCATTAAGGTCTTTTATAAAAGAAATTTTAGTCTTATCAAAATAACGAAACGGGAAATGCATTAAAGCATCATAATAGTTCACAATGCCTAAATCTTTTTCGAGCAAAGCCGCTTTTGTTGGCCCTACACCACTGATATAAGCTATTGGGGTATCTAATATGTTGTTGTGTTGGTAAATAGTTAAATCGATTAATAAGTTCAATAAAAATTTAAATAACAAAAGCCAAGACCTTTTAAAATCTTGGCTTTGTATCTTTTAAAACAAAACAAACGCTTTTTATTGTTTAAGTAGTTTCTTACCAATGCTTAAACCCGTATTTTTATCCGTAATAGTTAAGAAATACATGCCAGATGGATAAGAAGACAAATCTAATCCTTTTTGGTTAAAATCTTTTATTTCTAATACATTTATTCCAAAAATATTTTTAATACTTAAATCTATGCTTGTGCTAAGTCCTTCAATATTAACCCAATTTGTAGTAGGATTAGGATAAATTTCAACAGTATTGAGGCCATAAGCTTCTTTAATACCTACATTACTATCTATGGTAATCGTTTGTGTAGCGGTGTCTTTAATTAAGCAGTTATCGGCTATTAAGCGTACTGTATATTTACCAGATGTAGTGTAAGTATGGCTTGGTTTTTGTAAGCTAGAAGTACCACCATCTCCAAAATCCCAAGTATAGTTTGAGGCATTTACAGAGCTTGAAGCATCAAATAATATTGGCACACTCACTTTACCGGTAGCAGGAGCTACGATATTTGCATCAGGATCAAATTTTCCTACACCATACATGGCTCTTTTATCATACACAAAAAGCTTAACGACTTGTTTAATTTCTAAAGCCTGAGGTTTGGGAATGGTATAATCAAAAGTAACGGTTAGCGGATCTACTTCAAATAATAAGCTATAAAAAGTAAGTGCAGCCGCATAAGATCCCGCAGCAGAGGGGTGTTTATCATCAAAATCATAAAGATTAATGCCAGGAAACATATTGCGTATCTCTTTAAACACAGTACCTACAGGTGCAAGATAGGCATTGTTAGAGTCCGCCATTATTTCATAGCGTAAACGCAACATACTGTCCATACCAGAAAATGTACACAATGGAGGGAAACTTGGACAATTAGATGGGTCGCCGTTACGATAACCCCATGTTTGAAAAAATACAGTTCTACCACATTTGTTTAATGCATGAACCATACTATCTAATTTTTTAGCATAGGGGTACACATCAGTAGCTACATCAGCATCAGGAAAAGAAGGGAGCTGGCTTTGCTCTTGCAATACTACATAATTCCAAGTTCCAATAGTGAGTTTCCCTATTGTATTTATATCCGTAGAATGTTGATTAAAGGTATATCCTCCTGGGGCATTATAATCAGTAATAAGTGTATCACCCATTATATTGGCCATATCGCGTACTATATTGGGTAGTAAATTATTTGCCGTAAAGCTATTGCCTAGAAATAAAATGTTTAATTTTTTACCCGTAGCAAATACAGCATTTGTTGGCAACATTCCAATCATTACCATTATGATAATGATGATAGATGTAGATTTTTTTTTCATAATTAATAAATTAAGGGTTGGGTTTTATAAATTTAAACAAAAGTAATTTTTTTTTGACACTTCCCTATAGCTAAAGATGTTTATTTTTATATTAATAATTCGTATTTTTGAAATCATTATTCAGCAATGGAAACAGCTCAGAGCATTCATTATCATATTTTGGAACATTTTGTACATTCCAAAGGTTTTAAAAGTAAAGATATTGTAACTCGTATCATTACAGAATTTGAACAGTCAATAAGTCATACTCAAAAAAATATGAGTAAAGGATTTAACACTGAAGGACTTTTAGAAGCATCTTATGTACAAATGGGGGTAGCTCCATTTAGAAAAATTGAACAACAATATCAAAATGAAATAGAGAAATTGATTTATGTTAGTTTAATTAAAAACTTCAAAAAGCTTTTATTAAGTTATCAAGCACTTTTTGTAATAGGGATTTGTTTGCTTTTTGTATCGCTCCTTATGAATTACAATGATTTAATTTATAAATCATTACAACTTCAACCTAATTATTTTATCTTTATAGTTTTTGCATTCTTCTCTTTAGTTGACTATTTAATGCATAGAAATAAGCCTTATTTCCAAGCTACTAGTGCAAGTTTTGACTCAGAAGCTTTTTGGTTTAAAAAATTAAAATTTATTCCTCAGTATTCATTAAGTGTATGTTGTTTTATTGTACCCTTTTCCTTTTCAAATTCAACTGAGTTAAGCACACTGTCTATTGCAGCCGTAGCGATACTTTTATTTATTCACTTATTATTTTTAATTAGTAGAGAAATAACACGAAAAGAGCTGTATTATTATTTCAGAAATCAACAATAGTATTGAATAAGCACTAACTGTAGATTGCTGTAAAGTTTGTTTTTCTATACTGTCTGTAAGCACGGTACATACCATCACTGTTAAATGGTAGTTCGATATTGCCTTTCGCATCAATTGCTACTAAGCCCCCTTCGCCACCAATAGCTACAAGTTTATCGTACACTACGTTGTCGCAAGCTTCTTTTAAACTATAGCTTTTATATTCTATTAAGCATGCTATATCATAAGCCACTACTGAGCGTATAAATAGCTCTCCATGACCTGTACAACTTATGGCACAAGTTTTATTATCCGCCCAGGTGCCGGCTCCAATAATCGGACTATCGCCTACTCTACCCCATTTTTTGTTTGTCATTCCACCAGTAGAAGTTGCCGCTGCAAGATTACCATATTGATCAAGTGCTACAGCACCTACTGTCCCCATTTTTTTTTCGCTATGATCTAGCATAATCCTATCCTCTTTTAAAGCTTCTTGCCATTGCTCATATCTATAAGCATCATAGAAATAGTCTAGTGGCACTGTGTTGATTTGCTGTTCAATCGCAAATGCGTCAGCGCCTGAGGCTGTTAATAATACATGCGGTGATTTTTCCATTACAGCTCTCGCTACTTCTATAGGGTTTTTTGCTACACTTAATGCACTTACAGCTCCAGCACTTTTGTCTATCCCATTCATTATTGCTGCATCCATTTCATGTTTACCTTCATGGTTAAAAACAGCACCTTTACCGGCATTAAAAAGAGGGCAATCTTCTAATGCTTTTACAGCACACTCTACCGCATCAATAGCACTAGCACCTTGTTCTAAGAGTTTGTATGCGGCATCTGCAGCTTGGTCTAAACCTGCTACATATTGTTGATACTTCTCTTCACTCATCAACGTTCTATCAATAGTACCAGCGCCACCATGTAGCGCAATAGCATAAGGAATCATATTCTAAAATTTAGGGTTGAACAATTCTTTCAAAAAAAACAAAACCATTTTTACGGTAAAGCTCTCGCAAGGTTTCTATTTTCTGATAATAATCTACATCTTGAATTTTACATACCAAATAGGTAGGCTTATCTACTGCACCATTAAGCAACCAATCTTGATGATAATAATTCGGATTTATAGATTTACTTTTTTGAGTATAGAAAAGATGGGCATAACTTCTAAAACCCAAGACCTGCACATACACATCTTGTCCTTTTTTACTTTCATAAAAATCAATTACTGCCCTTTGAGAATAGGCTTCTATTTTAGGAGTAAAATGAGTCATAACAATTTGAATTGTAACTACCTGAAGTACAACTATAATGGACCATTTCTTATTGGTATTATTTTTAAAACTGATGATAACATACAGTAGTACAAACAAGTAAACCACACCAATAAGACATTCGTACCAATGCCAAGGTACTTGAGCTTGTAAATTGGCTACAGCAAATGGATCTTTAATGTATGGAATCAGTGCAGACTTATACATACCCACTATTGGGAGTGCTATTAAAACTATACTCCATACGATTGCTAATACCAATAGCAATACTTTAACGCCCTTCTTAAGTGTTGATTTGTGTTCAAGTAAATTATAAATTTGTAATGCAGCCAAATAACATATTGGATAATAGCACAATGATGAGTAATGTACAATTTTAGTTTTGACGATTGAAAAAAGAATCAATACGACCCAAAACATAATCCACATCAACAATGAAAAACCCTGATCAACCCTATGCTTGTTTTTATTTTTAAAACCATATTGAAATAAAAATACAGAAGCAGGGAAACAACCGATTAATAATACAATAGGATGATAATACCATGGCTCTTCGTGATCGGCAATATTTTGTGAAAAAAGCCCTGCTTGATAACTAATAAATTCTTCAATAAATTTAGTGCCATTTTTTAAAAATTCTATACCAAACCAGCTGGCTGTAATAGCTAAGCTAATGAGCATTATAACTAAAAGATGTTGAAACTTAAATCCATAAAAACCTCTTTTAATGATTATAAAAACAATTAAACACAAGGCTGCAACCAATAGCGCCACAGGGCCCTTAGTAAGTACTGCTAAACCTAAAAACACACCAGAACCTATAATATATTTTGTCTTATCTTTTTGAGTGCTTAATCTATAAAATTGATAAATGGCTAGAAAAATAAATAGATTAAATAAGGGATCAATGATTCCTGTTTTAAAATAAAAATGTGGCAACCAAGAAGCTAAATATAAACTAATCCATATCAAGGCAATTTTTTCATTGGCTACCTTTTTGCCAATATGGTATAAACACATTAATGTGGTAATACCCACTAAAGCATTCGGAAAACGCGAAGAAAATTCGTTTATGCCAAAACATTTCATACTGAGGACTTGTAACCATATAAATAAGGGCGGTTTCTCATAGAAAGGCACAAAATCGATCTGCATGCGTAGATAATCTTTGCTTACAATCATCTCTCGTGCACATTCAGCAAAATTGATTTCGTCCCAATCAAACAAATGTACTTGACCTAAAAACGGAATAAATAGTATAATGCCTAAAATAAATAGAAAACTATATTGAATACGGTTGCCCATAAAAGCCAATTAAATTTAGGTTCAAAATTACATAATAAATTATGCTTTGCTGTTGGATTTTGAAAGATAAAAAACCACAGCGCTCATACAAACACTGTGGTAAACAAACAAAATGAAAAAACTTTATTAAACGGTAGCTAAATACTTTCTAGAGCAATATCCTTCTTCACCTTTTTCAGAGCGTATCAGTGCCCATTCATCATTATAATAACTTAATAAGGTAACATGTGAATGATGAGCAGCTTTACCAATTATCGTTTGGTCTAAACCTGGTCCTTTACGGATATTAAGATTTGAGCTTTCTGTATTTACTTTGAGTAATGTGCTAGGAGCAGCTGGCGATACATTGATATTTAATACCATATCTGCACTTCTAAAATCAGGATCGGCTTGTCCATAAGCATCCCAAATTTTGTCTTTTGCTTCTCCGGTAGGTACCTCTGCGTCTAAATATAGAATATTATCTTGCTCTCTAACTTGTAAATTGGCGGCACCATTGTTTTGTGCTGCTGCTATAACACTTGCATATTTATCTTGTAATGCCATAATTATAATTATTATTTTTGTTTATAATATAAAAACTATTTAATTGTAGCTTTATTTTCTACCTTTTTAGGGTGTAATGCCATTAACGCTTGCATCACTTTAGGTAAGTCTGCCTTTTTAATTTCACCGGTTAAAGTGATAATGCTATCTAATACTAGTACATTAGATGCTATAGCAGGGAATGCCTGTAATGCTGTTGCAACACCTGCTTTAAGTACTTCATCACCATTTACCACTACAGGAGCAACTACTTCTGCAGCTTTAATTACAGCATTATCTGTGATTGATTTTACACCTTTAATTTCTTTTAACGCTGCCTCAACAGATGCTTTTGTTGCTTCATCTATGAATTCTCCACTTAAGGTTACAACCCCTTTTTGTACTTGAGCACTAACTCCAGGTGCCATAGTGGTTAATTTCTCTTGGATTGATTTTTGGATTGCTTCGTCCTTAGGGCCACAAGCACTCAAACTAATCATACCGGCAACGATTGCCAATAATGCGATTTTTTTAAATTTCATAATTCTTGAATAATTTTTATAAAAACTAATGTATTGATTTCTTTCAGACTGTTAAAATTTCCAAAAGATTAATTGCAAAAATATTTATTTGTAATTTTTTTATTGAGGTATGCAAAAATTCTTGCTATCAATAGCGCTCCTAGCGTTCCAACGATAGAACCTACATAAACATCTTCAAAAAAATGGGCTGCAAGATAAATTCTGGAATAGGCGGTAGTCATTGCCAAAATAAAAAATACTAAAGCCCAATAGGC
>JBDHYE010000064.1:0-7345 GCA_039811245.1 Chitinophagaceae bacterium
TTATCCAAGCCTTTATCCATATAGGGCTAATTCCCGATTGTGGTGGCACCTTTATGCTTCCAAGGTTAGTAGGTTTAGCTAGAGCAATGGCACTCTGTATGACCGGCGAAAAAGTATCGGCGCAAGAAGCCGTTCAAATGGGTATGATTTATAAAGCAATACCCGATGAAGTGTTTGAAACACAAAGTAAAGCTTTTGCACAAGCCCTAGCCGAAAAACCCACTACAGCATTGGTATATACTAAAGAGCTAATAAATAAAAGTTTGGATTTAGATTTAGAACAACAATTAATGCAAGAAATGCGTTATCAAGTGGCATCTGGCAATACCCAAGATTATAAAGAGGGTGTAGCCGCATTTTTAGAAAAAAGAAAAGCCCAATTTATTGGGAAATAAAATAAGCACATGCAATCAGAACCTCTACAACAGTATTTAAACCAGAGTTTAGAACAAGTAAGTCAGCTGTACCAACATGGCGATACAGAGTTGGCGCTTAGGCGCTTGATGGATCTGGCGTTAGATACCGACCATATTGAAGTATTTCAAGCCTTTATACAATACTTTTTATCCGAAGAAAAAAGCCCAACGAATGCTACCCAGCAATGGGAGAAACTCGAAAAAATTATTGCACTAATACAGCGTATAGGTGTAAAAGAGCTAAAACAAAAAGGCGAAGTATTAATCACCTGTAAAGACCTCAATAAATCTTATGGCACTAGCACCTTTAAGTTAGGACCGATATCTTTAAAATTAGAACGAGGTAATCTATTAGGTTTGGTTGGCGAAAACGGCAATGGTAAAACTACCCTGTTGCGCATTCTGGCGCATGAGCTTAGTTATGATACGGGTACCTTGCACTATAATTTAAGTCAAGGGAATGACGCTTATGCACTAAGAACCCGTTTAGCCTATATCCCTCAGCGTAGTGCTAAATGGCTTGGTCCTTTACAAGAAAATTTAAAATTTACCTTAGCCAGTTATGGTATTACAGGAGCTTTTAATGAAGCGAAGATCCTTATGGTGATTGCCCGTTTAGGCTTATGGAATTATAGACATTTAGAATGGAGTGCTTTATCATCGGGATATAAAATGCGTTTTGAATTAGCACGCACTTTATTAAGATGCCCCGATGTATTATTGTTAGACGAGCCATTAGCCAATCTGGATATCATGGCACAGCAAACAATTTTAGAAGACCTGCGGAGTTTATCAAATCTGCGTTCGCGCCCAATGGCAATGGTATTAAGCTCTCAACAGCTTTATGAAGTTGAGAAAGTATCGGATAGTGTTTTGTTTTTAAAAGAAGGCAAACCCATGTGGAAAGACAACGCCTCAACCAATGCTACAGTGCTATCGTCAAATGAAATACAAAATGAAAAAGCATTGCCACTTATTGTTGAGTTGGAGATCGATTTACAAAGGGTCGAATTGCAACACTTGTTAGCACCTTTGGGTTTAGAAAAGTTGCAGTATAACGGCGGAGCATATATAGCACAATTTAAGAGTAATGTGCAGATGCAAGAATTGCTCAAACAACTTGCTACGAGCACAGCACGGATAAATTATATAAGAGATATTTCAAACTCTACGCGTCGTTTCTTTGTTAATGCATAAAGAATAATAATTTCATACAAATTCAATTTATATAAAGTGGGCTTTTTTCATAAAATAAATCAATGGGCATTAACCCGTTATCCTCAAATTTGGAACCTTAGACTGATACCGGTATTGGCTATTATTCTACTCTGTCATTTATTCCATTTTGTAGTGGGCTATTTCAGTTATAACAAACAAGACTTTGGAAATAATACTCGTGTTATAGATGAAATGTTTTTTAGCAGTTCATTCTTTAGTTTCTCTTTTTTATTATCGGGAGTCATCTTTGTGTTTTGGTTAAACAGAATGTTTCGAAATAATGCATTCAAAAGTTATTATCCGTTAAGCCATAGACAGTTGGCAGGTCAGTTTCTAGCCGTATTTCTTATTGCTGCTTTGAATATATCCTATTATAGTAGTTATACCTGGGGCTATTTACAAAATGCTAAGCATCATAATGTAAGTACAAATATTGAAGAAGATGTTAAGCTATATAATCAAATGTTGTTTTTGTTGCAAGACAATAAAGATTCCTACTTTTTTGAAAACAGAGTTTATCCAAGTCCTTTCCCTATAAATAAGCAATACAACAATAACGATCAAGATAACAGTTCTGCCAATACAGAAGAATCCTCTTATTACTACATAGGCTCTGATGATAAACGTTACACAGTAGCACAGATAGAAGCCCTAACTGGTGGCTACAAATTTTCATATCTTAATTACAGGTCAGATTATAGAGAGATCACCCCCAATAACAGTTATTATGATTATGATAAAGAGGATTGGAGAAATATATTTGAAGAACGATCTAAACTCTTAAACGACTCTGTTTTATTATTACAAAATATGAAAGCGTTTATCGCTTTATGTGAGCGCAGAAATATTGATCATAAACTTGATGCCAATACATGGTTGCAGTGGGTGAATCACCCACCCTTTTTCCCTTTTGAATATAGCATTTCACGGAATACTGATTTAAATGATGCACTTTCAAAAAATCCCAAATCCTATTTTGTAGATTTTGACACACTCTATACAATACTTTATAATACGAATAGCCTTTATACTTACCATATAGAGTTGTGGGTGTTGTGTGTGTACTTATATATTGCACTTGGCTTAAGTGTATTGGTTATGAGCTACCGCTGGACTTCTAAAAAAGTATGGTCTTACAGTGTGATTGGCAGTATGCTTTTGGCATTGATACTAGGAGTATTAACAGCTATGATAGGCATGAATGGATTTAGCAATTCAGGTAAAACCATTACCCTTTTATATCTTGCCATTATCGCTGGTTTCCTATTATTACATTTTGCCCATCCCAAAAAGCTATACGCTGGGGTAGCTTTAAATTGGTTTATATGGTCTTTACCTTTTGTTCCTGCTCTGATTTTTAGTTTGTTTGAAATCGGTAATGATTCTTTTATGCGCCATAATGAAGTGAATTATTTTTTTACATCAATTTGGCTTTATGTCTTGGCATTTTGTTTAGTTATCGTACCGCTCTACCGAAAATGGATGGCAGCACCAGAAGACTAAATAAAAAAATAGATAGCATTATAACCTAGAAAGCATTTTATTACATTTGTGCCCTATGAAAGAGATATCCAGCTTTTTAGCACCAATACACTATGCCGAAACCATTGACAGAACGCAATTTAACCCTTTACAATGGGGCGCTCAGATACAATTAGGCACCTCAAATCATTTTGACCCAGCAGAGGCAGATATCATATTGTTAGGTTGTGGTGAGAATAGAGGCGCAAACCCTGATGCTAAAATGCTGAGTGAAGCACCTGATGCTATCAGAGAACAATTTTACCAACTTTATAATTGGTACAATACGGTTAAAATATTTGATGCAGGAAATATTTTACAAGGGGCAAGTTTAGAAGATAGTCGTGCTGCATTAAAAACAGTATTGGGTTATTTTCATGAAATGGGAAAAATTGTTTTTTTAATCGGGGGGAGTCATGATCTCTGTTTAGAACAGTACAATACTTACAAAGATGCACAAGAGATTATCAATGCTACTCTTGTAGATATGTTGGTAGATTTAGATGAGGGAGAGCGTATTGACCATCGAAATTTTTTGATGGATATGCTTTGTGCTAGTCCTAATTTTATAGCACATTATAATCATATTGCTTTCCAAAGTTATTTTGTTAGTCCGCTAGTACTTGAAACCCTTGATAAGATTCGGTTTGATTTTTATAGAGTAGGTAGAGTAAAAGAGCAAATAGAAGAGATGGAGCCTGTAATACGTGGAAGTCATCTGTTCAGTTTTGATATTAATGCTGTAAAAATTTCTGATGCGCCAATGAACCAAAAGGGAAGCCCTAATGGTTTAGCCGGCGATGAGGCTTGCCTATTGATGCGCTATGCAGGAATGGCTACTCATCTTAACAGTATAGGTTTATTTGGTATTGAGCCGCTTAAAGATGTAAACAATATGACAGCGGTATTGGGGGCACAAATGTTATGGTATTTTATAGATGGATATTGGTTAAGAAAACAAGAAAGTGCATTGCAGAATAGCCAAGATTTTATAGAGTATAATGTATCCTTAGAACATCAAATGTTGCAGTTTAAGAAAAGCAAAAAAACCAATAGATGGTGGATGCAGATTGATGAAAAGCGTTGGGAGCCCTGTAGCTATAATGATTATCTACAAGCGAGCAGAAACGAGTTTCCTGAACGCTGGATGCGCTATCATGAGCGTTTATAGAAGCAGCGCTTAATGGTGTTGCATCTCTTTTTAAATGTTTTAATGAATTGAGTTAAAAGCTTCGGACTTATTTAAACTAGATATGAATTTGACGAGCAAAGTTGTTACAATTTTGTATTTGTATATATATCATGAATGGCTAGGTTTGGTTCTCCGTTCACAGTTTGAATAATAAATGGAGCCTAAAGCAATAACATTCTATCTATCAGTGAAAAAAAACCAAATGAAGGAACAAGATTTTAATAGTATCAACGAAGCATATTTCAAACTGATTTTACAACAAAAACTTGTATCAGAAGATTTAGACTATTCAGTATTAGAGCATTATAGGCTAACACTTCAACAATTAGCAGATATTAGCAATTCTGGAATCAGTGTATATGACACATACAAAAAAGAACACGCTTTTCACTCCTCAAATTTAGGTTTAATATTAGGCTACACTACTCAAGACATTGAAAGTGAAGGAGAGTATTTTTTAGACACAAAAATTCATCCTGAAGATTTTGAAATGTTACTTAAAAATGGGTTGTCGATTTTTAAATTTTTTATTAATTTTTCTACAGAAGAAAAATTGAACCATAAACTGGTTAGTGAGTACCGGATATTAAACCATGCTGGAAACTATGTTAGGGTTATAGAACAACAGCAAGTACTAGAATTAGATAAGAAAGGAAATCTATGGCTCACTTTGAGCATTTTAGATATTTCTCCGAACCAAAAAAACATGCACGAGGGGCTAAAAAGCGAATTGATGAATTTTAGAACGGGTAAAACGATTCCTTTTTTTGGGACGAAGGAGGAAATAACAACAACGCTTACCAAAAGGGAAATAGAGGTATTAAAATTGGTTAAAGAAGGCCTAATAAGTAAAGAAATTTCTGATAAACTTTCAATAAGCTTGCATACTGTAAACACTTATCGTCAAAGGTTTTTGGAAAAATTAGGTGTAAGCAACTCTTTAGAAGCAGTAAGGTTGGCGTCAAATTTAGGGTTGATATAGCCTATTTATACTGATTAATCAGTATTGTTTGTAACAGTTGTAAAAAAGAACTTTGCTGTGTTTATATTTTTAAAAAATGTTACGAACCCTTTCTTTATTTGCATTATTGATGCTGTCTGTTCAATTGTTTGCACAACAACCTACACAAAACATACGTGGAACAGTAATTGACGAAGCCTCAAATGCACCCTTGGCTTATGCTTCTGTTGCGATACAAAACACATCTATTGGAACAACTACTGATAGTGTTGGAAATTTCATAATCAATAACGTTCCTGTGGGTAGATATGATATTGTCGTATCTTATATGGGATATCAATCTGCGTTACTTAAAGAAATTCAGGTGTCATCAGCAAAGGAGGCTTTTTTAAACATTACTATGAAAGAAAACACAAGTGCATTAAATGAGGTGGTTATTAAAGCTAAGGTTAGTAAAGAACAACCGCTTAATTCAATGGCTACGGTAAGTGCAAAAATGTTAAGTGTGGAAGAAGCCAAACGTTATGCTGGAGGTTTTGACGACCCAGCAAGATTAGTTTCTGCTTTTGCAGGCGTATCAAGTAATGTTGGTAATAATGCGATAGTGGTAAGGGGTAACAGTCCGCAATCTTTACAATGGAAATTGGAAGGTGTTGAGATTTCTAACCCTAATCACTTTGCAGATTTAGCTGCTTTTGGTGGAGGAGGGCTTACTGCATTAAGTACCCAACTTTTGGCAAACTCTGATTTTTTTTCAGGAGCAATGCCTGCGGAATATAACAATGCCTTATCGGGGGTTTTTGATATTTTTATGAGAAACGGAAACAATCAAAAACACGAACATACTTTTCAATTAGGGGCCATAGGTATTGATGCCGCTTCTGAAGGACCATTGTCAAAAAAAAGTAAAGCCTCTTATATTTTCAACTATCGTTATTCAACATTAGGCTTACTAGCTCCTATCCTACCTGAAAATGCAGCAGGGACAAAGTATCAAGACTTATCTTTTAAATTAAACTTCCCTACTGAAAAAGTTGGAACATTTTCTGTATGGGGAATGGGTTTGATCGACTATTCAGATGCAAATGCCAAAAAGAATATCAACGAATGGAAATATATTTCAGATAGAGAAAACCAAGTTGCAAAACAATTTATGGGCTCAGCAGGAATTAGCCATAAAATATTTATTAATGACAAACAATATTTAAAAACCACATTAGCAACAACAGGCAATGGGATTGATATGAAAACCGAAAGGGTGGATAGCTCATTAAACACACAACCCAAAAACATCATAAATAATAACTATCATAATTATATTTTAACGTCATTTCTCAATACTAAATTTAGTGCAAGACATACTAACAAATCTGGTTTTGTAGCAACAAATATGAACTATAAAATGTTATTGAAAGAGGCAACTACAGGAACGCCTTTGCAAAACATAGTTGACGAAAATGGAAATAGTACATTGGTTGCAGCATATAGTAATTCTATGGTGTATTTAAACGATAAAACAAGTATCAATATTGGACTTAATGGTCAATGGTTTACCTATAATAATGCTTTGTCAATAGAACCAAGAGCAGGAATTAAATTCAGGTTTGCACCTAAACAAACAATAAGTTTAGCCTATGGTTTGCACAGTCGTTTAGAAAGATTAAACTATTATTTTATTAAAGACAATCTGAACCAATACATCAATAAAAATTTGGGTTTTACAAAAGCACATCATTTAGTGTTAGGCTATGATATAAGCACTTCTGAATTTACTCACCTTAAAATAGAAACGTATTACCAACACTTATTTAATGTCCCAATAATAGCCGACAGTTCGTTTTCTTTAATAAATCAATTAAACGATTGGTTTTTTGACGGAAAACTTCAAAATACAGGTAAGGGAAGAAACTATGGATTAGACATTACGTTTGAGAAATATCTATCTAAAGGCTATTATTATATGGCAACAGCGTCATTATTTAATTCACAATATTTAGGTGGCGATAATGTGTGGCGAAATACGCGTTATAACCGCAA
>JBDHYE010000065.1:0-7308 GCA_039811245.1 Chitinophagaceae bacterium
GTATTTAGGACTATACAAGGTATTATCGGGTACCTTTACATCTGCATTACTTTTATAGCTAAACTTTGACAGTTCATAACAACCAGCAAATGCAAATATGAAATACCCTAAAAAGAACAAAACAAATAAAAATCTTGATGAAGATGTTTTACTGTATTGAATATCTGCAGGATTTGGTACTTCGTGTTCTTGATAAATTTTTTGGGTATCCATTACGATTTTTAAATTTACAGCCACAAAGATAAAAATTATGCTAAAAAAACCGCAATACTTTTAAAACATTTTCGTTTCTTTCCTTTTAATTGACATTATGACCCCCTTTAATAGATTAATAAACTGGCGCTATACCTTAATAGGAATTGCTATTTTGATAGTAGCAGCCTCTTTATTTTATACCAGTAATTTAACGGCCAACCTTGCCAAAGAAGAACGAAAAAAAGTTAAACTTTTTGCCGAAGGCATTAAAACCATTGCGAATGCAAAAAATAATGAAGAAATAAGTTTAGCCACTAATGTCATTACGCAAGACAGTACAATACCCCGTATTATAACCGATATTGATGGTAATATCCAAGATTTAAAAGCGATTGATACCAATGGGGTGAAAAATGTAAATCAATTTTTACAAAATAAAATTCAAGAGTTCAAAAGCACAAATGCCCCAATCCGAGTAAATTTTACTTACGGTACTGTAATTATATATTATGGCGAATCAAAGCTACTAAGCCGTTTACAATTTTTTCCCTATGCTCAATTAGCTATCATTAGTGTTTTTTTAATCATCGTAATCCTCTCGCTGTCAACAGCCCATAAATCTATCCAAAACCAAGTATGGATAGGACTATCAAAAGAAACAGCACACCAATTGGGTACTCCTATCAGCTCAATAGAGGGCTGGATTGAATTATTAAAGCTAGAATACCCTGAAAACACGCATATCCTTGAAATGCAAAATGATATTGAGCGATTAAAACTCGTAGCAGACCGTTTTGGGAAAATAGGCAGCAACCCTCCATTAATTAAAGAAGATATCGTAGTACGGCTAAACGATATGGTCAACTACATGCAAAAAAGAGCACCTGGTAAAGTAAAAATATCTTTTGAAACAGATGCTAACCCATTAATCGGACTTATATGTGGTCCTATTTTTGATTGGGTGATAGAAAACCTAATCCGCAATGCCTTAGACGCTATGGAAGGTAAAGGGCAAATCCATATTCATTTAAGTAATAAAGGCCAGCAAATACTTATAGATATTAGCGATACCGGAAAAGGAATACCCAAGCATATACAACAAAAAGTATTTACACCTGGGTTTAGTACTAAAAAAAGAGGCTGGGGTCTCGGTCTAACTTTAAGTAAAAGGATTATCGAAAATTATCATAAGGGACAACTTTTTATAAAATATTCTGAAGCACAAAAAGGCACATGCTTTAGAATAATGTTACCTAAATAAAAATTTATATTTTTTGTCCATAAAATGTTTATTTTTGGGTTCAATAAAACATCCAACCGATAATAATGAAAAAACTACAATTATTAGGAGCTCTTTTCATTATGCTCATTACGCCGTATTGTGCTCATGCCGATGCCTTAGACGATGCCATAAATCAAGGTTATTGGACCTATATCATTGCAGGTTTCTTGATGTCGTTTGCAGGCTTATTTTTGTTTGTATTTTGTACTTATGTACTCACTAACAGTTTTAAAAAACACCCCTCAAATCCTAAAAAGTTTATTAAAAGGAGTTTGCGTTGGGGCATTATAGGGAGTCTAATTGTTTCTATAATTTTATATTTCTTAAAATTTAAGGGTTAAGTATAGGTTTACATTTCCCATTTAAACTATTATTTTCGCACTCTAATTCAAAATAAAATAACTGATGAAGAGTGCTATTATTTTTCCGGGTCAAGGGGCTCAGTTTGTGGGAATGGGCAAACAGCTTTATAATGAACATGCTCTAGCTAAAGAGCTTTTTGATAAAGCCAATACCCTATTGGGTTTTAATATTACAGATATTATGTTTGAGGGTACCGATGAGGCCTTAAAACAAACTAAAGTAACACAACCTGCCGTGTTTTTACATTCCACAATTCAATTTATGTGTACAGAAAATTTAGTTGTGGATATGGTTGCTGGGCACTCCTTAGGTGAGTTTTCTGCTTTAGTAGCCAATAAGACACTTGATTTTGAAGATGCATTAAAACTTGTAGCACAACGTGCCGCTGCTATGCAACATGCTTGTGAAGTTAACCCCTCAACTATGGCTGCGGTATTGGGTTTAGAAGATAATAAAGTAGAAGAAATATGTAATGCCATAAACGATGAAATAGTAGTAGCTGCCAATTATAATTGCCCTGGACAGTTAGTGATTAGTGGCTCGCTTCTAGGAGTACAAAAAGCTTGTGAAAACTTAAAAGCTGCTGGTGCTAAAAGAGCTTTGGTATTACAAGTAGGAGGTGCCTTCCATTCGCCACTTATGCAGCCCGCCCAAGAGCAGTTAAAAGCGGCTATTGAAAACACAAACTTTAACACACCTATTTGCCCCGTATATCAAAACGTAGATGCCTTACCTTATACTGATGCGGCGCAAATAAAACAAAATCTAATAACACAACTTACAGCACCTGTACGTTGGACACAGTCTGTAAGAAATATGATCAATGATGGTGCTAGACAATTTACAGAAATAGGACCAGGCAATGTATTGCAAGGCTTAGTGAAAAAAATAGCTCCTGAAATTTATGCTTAAATTATAAAAGCCCTAAACGCAATAACTGCATTTAGGGCTTTTATAATTTAGTGCTTTTTGATACTATCTTTTGTGGTTTTAGGTTTTAAACTGTTGCTTTTGGCACGATTGGAATCTGAGGTCTTTACAGTCTTTAACTTTATGGTATCTTTCTGAGATGGGTCTTTTGTTTTACTACTTATTGCACTAGACTTGACACTGTCTTTAACTTTTACAACACTAGTATCTGTTACTATTTTTATGCTATCGATACCCTTAGTTGTACTCTCTTGAGCTGCACTAATTGTATTTTGTGTTTTTTGAGCAGGAGCCATTTCAGGAGCAATCGTAGGCCACTCTTTATAGGTAGCTTCATTAGGTTTATTTTGTTCTGAGCTACAAGCTTGAAGGGTCAAAAAAGTAACTATAAAAACAATGAAATAAATATTAGGATATTGAGCTCGCATAGTTATAAATCCATTAAATAAAACGGGCTAATGTATATTTATCTTTTCCTTTTTGAAAAAGTATATACTTTTCATTCAGTAAATGTTGAGTACTAATATGTGTATCACTAGGTGCTACTTTAGTTTTATTAATACTTAAAGCATTTTGCTGAATCGCTTTACGGGCTTCACCTTTTGACGAGTAAATACCATTTTCTGCAAGGAAACCGATTAGTTCAGCCCCTTCTCCTTCTAGAATCGCTTTATTGACTTGTATTTGAGGTACACCTTCCATGACTTCAAGTAGTTGATTTTCGTTTAAGCTCTGTAAGGTTTCAATCGCTGCATTGCCAAAAAGGATCTGTGAAGCTTTTTGTGCAAACTCTAAAGCATCTTGGTTATGCACTAGGCGAGTCATCTCTTCAGCCAAACTTTTTTGGAGTAATCTCAAATGGGGCTGTTCTTTATGTTGGTTTATCTCATCATGAATTTGTTCTAGCGATTTAAAAGAAAAAATTAACGCCATTTTTTGAGCTTCTTCATCGGGTAATTTTAACCAAAATTGATAAAACTGATAAGGTGATGTAAGAGCTGCATCAAGCCATATATTACCCCCTTCAGACTTGCCAAATTTAGACCCATCGGCTTTAGTAACTAGTGGACTGGTAAAGGCATAAGCCTCTCCGCCACATTTTTTACGAATAAGTTCAGTACCCGTAGTAATATTACCCCATTGGTCGGCACCTCCCATTTGTAATTTTACTTGATGGTTTTGATAAAGGTGTAAGAAATCGTAACCTTGAATTAATTGATAACTGAACTCTGTAAAAGATATACCCGTTTCCATTCTTTTCTTAACAGAGTCTTTTGCCATCATATAGTTTACAGTGATTAGCTTACCGGTATCTCTGATAAAATCTAAGAATGAAAAATGTTGGAACCAATCATAATTATCTACCATTACAGCTGCATTAGCAGCATTCGTATCAAAACTAATAAACTTACTTAATTGTTTTTTAATGCCTTCTGCATTTCTTTTAAGCGTTTGCGCATCGAGTAAGTTACGCTCGGCAGACTTGCCTGTAGGGTCACCTATCATACCTGTAGCACCTCCTACAAGCGCATAGGGCTTGTGCCCTGCTTTTTGTAAACGCATCAAGAGGGTGATAGGCAATAGACTACCTACATGAAGACTTTCGGCAGTAGGGTCAAAACCAATATAGGCAGCTACCATTTCTTTCTCTAACAGCTCTTCGGTACCTGCTATTATGTCTTGTACTAAACCGCGTGCTTTCAATTCCTCTATAAATGTCATAACTTATTATTTTATTTTAAAATCTTGCAAAGTTACGTTTCTATTTGTTTAATTTTTAATGAAAAAATGGATATTCATCTAAAAAATAGACGCTTAAGATTGCTTTTATCAGCTCTATTAAAAAAATAGTATTGTTATGCCCTTCAATAGAAGACCAAAATAGAATTGAACAGTATTTATACTACAAAATCTTCCTCAATGTAAAAAATTAACCTCAAAAATCTTGACAAAATTACCTTACTTTGTAGCTCTTTACTTAAGCCCTTCGGTTTTCGTTAAATCACATTATACATGCAGTTTTCTCATCTTCATAACCATACCCAATTTTCATTATTAGATGGCGCATCTAGTATTCCAAAGCTCTATCAGAAAGCAATAAAAGACAATATGCCGGCGATTGCTATCACCGACCATGGGAATATGTTTGGAGTATTTGAATTTGTAGCACAAGCATGGAAAAATACAATGGTAGTAGGTAAAACAGCCGACGGAAAAGACATAATTGAACCACAAGTAAAACCTATTGTAGGCTGTGAATTTTATTTAGTTGAAAACCGTTTTGTAAAACAATTTACCAAAACAGAAAAAGATAAACGATACCATCAACTCTTATTGGCTAAAGATGAAAAAGGTTATCAGAACTTAGTGAAGCTGTGCTCATTAGGCTATATTGATGGACTATATAGTAAATATCCAAGGATAGATAAAGAGCTCATCTTACAATACCATGAAGGTCTGATAGCTACTACTTGTTGTTTAGGTGCTGAAGTACCCAGAACCATTTTAGAAAAAGGTGAAGAAGAAGCTGAGAAATTATTCAAGTGGTGGTTAGATCTTTTTGGAGACGACTATTATGTAGAATTTCAAAGACACGATATACCGGATCAAAATAAGGTAAATCAAGTTTTGATAAAATTTGCACACAAATACAATGTGCCCATCATTGCTTCAAACGATAGCCATTATATTGATGAAGAAGATGCTAATGCCCATGATATATTACTCTGTGTCAATACCGGTGAGAAACAATCTACTGAAAAGATGAAAGATTTTGGTGATGATGATGGAGGCACAAGGAATAAGCGTTTTGCCTTTTACAACAACCAATTTTATTTTAAAACTACTGCCGAAATGCAAAGCCTCTTTCATGACTTACCAGAGGCTATTGAAAACACCCAATTAATAGTTGATAAAGTTAAAGCCCTAAAACTGGAGCGAGACATACTACTTCCCCATTTTAAAGTACCCACAAACTTTAACGATAATCAAGATGCCTATTTAGAACACCTCACTTGGGAAGGCGCTTATAAGCGTTATAAAGAAATCACAGCAGAAGTAGAAGAGCGTTTAAAATTTGAGCTCTCAACTATTAAAATGATGGGCTTTGCTGGTTACTTTTTAATAGTAGCCGATTTTATCAAAGCCGGAAGAGATATGGGTGTATTTATTGGTCCGGGAAGAGGTTCTGCCGCAGGCTCTGCTGTAGCCTATTGTATAGGGATTACCAATATTGACCCTATTAAATATAATCTACTATTTGAACGTTTTTTAAATCCAGACCGTAAATCAATGCCGGATATTGATACCGACTTTGAAGATGCCGGCAGACAAAAAGTAATCGACTATGTAGTACAGAAATACGGACGTAACCAAGTAGCACAAATCATTACCTATGGCACCATGGCAGCCAAAAGTAGTATTAAAGATGTAGCAAGGGTACTAGACTTACCCTTATCTACCTCTGTAGAACTCACTAAATTAGTACCCGACAAACCCGGCATTAGTTTAAAGCGGGTATTGCATGCACCAATAGACAAATCTACAGAAACCGAAAAAAGCTTAACCGATAAAGAAGAATTAAAAGAAGAAGATTTAAGTAAAATTAAAACTTTACGAGAGATCTATGCAGATGAAGGTAAACTCGAATCAACCGTATTAAAAGAAGCTGAAAAACTAGAAGGGTCAATACGAAATACGGGTATCCATGCGGCGGGTATCATCATAGCGCCTAGCGATTTAAGCAACTTAATACCAGTAAGCACCTCAAAAGATGTCAACTTACTCATTACCCAATTTGAAGGTAATGTAATTGAAAGTGCAGGGGTTATTAAAATGGACTTTTTAGGACTTAGAAACTTATCTATACTTAAAGATGCTATTGCGTTAATTAAAGCCAATTATGATATTCATATTGACCTCGACCAGATACCTTTAGACGATAAGAAAACCTTTGAACTTTATCAGAGAGGAGAAACCAATGGAACCTTTCAATTTGAAAGCCCCGGCATGCAGAAACATTTGAAAGATCTGAAGCCCGACCAATTTGGTGATTTGATAGCTATGAATGCCCTTTACCGCCCAGGGCCTATACAATATATACCTGATTTTATAAAAAGAAAACAAGGAGAGCAAGAAATCAGCTATGAACTACCCGAAATGGAGGAGTACCTAGCAGATACTTATGGTATTACTGTATATCAAGAGCAAGTGATGTTGCTCTCTCAAAAGCTAGCAGGATTTAGCAAGGGAGATGCCGACGTATTGCGTAAGGCAATGGGTAAAAAAGATAGAAAAACCCTTGATAAAATGAAGGGGAAATTTATGGCAGGCGCCATGGCCAAAGGGCACGCAGAAAATATATTGCAAAAAATATGGACCGATTGGGAATCTTTTGCTCAATATGCCTTTAACAAATCGCACTCAACCTGTTATGCATTAGTGGCCTATCAAACAGCCTATCTTAAAGCCAACTACCCCTCTGAATATATGGCAGCAGTGCTAAACAATGCCAATAATATTGAAAAGATCACCTTCTT
>JBDHYE010000066.1:0-7264 GCA_039811245.1 Chitinophagaceae bacterium
TTTCAATGCTTATAATTGTTTTAAATGTCTCACTTTCTTTAAGTGCAATAATTGCAGCTTCAAGTATTTTTACCTTCGTTTTTAATCTATTTAGTGTTGCCCTTAGTTTATCCTTATCTGTAAGTTTATCTCCTAAGCTAGTTGAAAGAATACCTTTTTCAAGGTTAGCTAATATTTCAGAAACACGTTGAAGATTATTTTTTGCATTTGCTTCATTTAGTTCTTTGAAAATTTCTTCGGCTTGCTTTTGAATTTCAATTGGTTCATTTACAAATTTGTCTGGATGACATAGAACTGACGCTTTCCTATATTTCTTTTTAAGCTCAAATTTTTGCTCATCAGTTAGTTTAAAAATTTCTTTCTCTTTTTCTGAGTCAACCTGTTCACGATATTGTCTTTCGTCATTTTCGGCTTCTTCATATTTTGTTTTATCGTATTTGAATTTGAGTTTACGTAACCTAAGGATCTCAAGAATAATTTCGCTTAACTCAAGAATATGTCTATGTTGAAACTCTGAAATTATTTTTTCAAGTTCAGTCTTTTCATTATCAAAAGCATTAAGTTGGTTTTCTAAATTCTTAATTTCAAGCTTTAGTGCTGCAATTTCTGGGTCTGTCCAGATTGAAAGTTGCTGATTTTTTGAAATAAAATTTTGAATTTTAGCTATTGCAGATGCAAACTCTTCTTTTGTTACATCATCTATTATTGCGTCTAAATCAGCATTAAAATCGTACTCTCTTAATTTATGGGTCTCCTTGTCTAATTCTTCAATGTCTTCAAGAAGTATGTAGTTTTTTAGAATTTCTAATCGTTTAATAATTTTGTTTATTGGAAAAACAATTTCGTCTTTATTAGTAGCATCAGGATAATATTTTCTGCGGATATTGTTGAATTCAGCAATAAACTGTTCTGCTAAAGCAGTGTCAATACTTGTAATGATTATATTCTCAAAATTGCTTTCTGCTTTATAACTCCAATTATAAGAACCAGTAATGACTGTGCTATAATCAATAACACAAAATTTATTGTGCATTAATTCAGTATCACCATTGCCTATTTTATAAACTTTTGATTTATAAATGAGTAATTGTTCAAAATCTATTTGCGAATTAAGATTAATATCGTCATTTGAAATAATGAGTGATACAGTACAGCCTTTTTTTGCTTTATTGACTAATTCGTTGAATAGAATTTTGTTGGTAAACCAAGCAACAGCAATAAATATAGATTTCTGTGCCTTACAAATTTCCTGCTGGATACGATCTGCAATATTGTCAAAAACTGCTTCTGTTTGCATTTATTTATTTTAATTGTTCGTATTTTAGTTTGTCTAATTTCTCACCTTCGTAGTCTTTTAAGTGTCTTTTTGCTATTGCTCTAAGAAAGTATGCATAAGCAAAATTAGGGTCAATCACTATGGCTTTGTTGTAGTCTTAAAATAATATATCGTAGTCTTTTATGTGTCTTTTTGCGCATTCTCTATCAATGTATGCATCAACAAAATCAGGGTCAATCTCTATGGCTTTGTTGCAGTCTTCAATAGCTCCTTCGTAGTCTTTTAAATTATTTTTTGCAACTCCTCTGTTATTGTATGCATAAGCAAAATTAGGGTCATTCTCTATAGCTTTGTTGTAGTCTTCAATAGCTCCTTCGTAGTCTTTTAAATTATTTTTTGCAACTCCTCTGTTATTGTATGCATAGGAATAATTAGGGTCAATCTCTATGGCTTTGTTGTAGTCTTCAATAGCTCCTTCGTAGTCTGTTAAATTAGCTTTTGCAATTCCTTTATTTAAGCAAGAGAAATAATGCTTAGGTTTTATTTTCAATACTTTAATAAATAAAGCAATTGCTTTTTTATAATCATCTTTGTTTTTTGCCTTATATTTAAAATTCTTTCTTTTGTAATAATTTTTATCTAACTCAAACCATTTACAATAGTTCTCTTCAATGCCAGTTAAATCTGCACTATTAATTAAATAAAAAGCTTCGTTAAAAAGTTGCTCAATTTCGCCAATTAAAAGTTTATCGGTAATAGCAAAAATATTAGAGACTTTTTTCAATTGGTTGGCACCTACAGGTATTAATGCGTTTTTATTTTTATCTTGTTCGTTCATCTTTTGTTCTGTATTTTCTCTTTTCAAGTATAAATTTTATAAAAACAAGACACTTTATTGTTTAATAAAGGTGCTTAATTTTTGGTCAATCTATTTCAGGACATGGCATATCCTAAAATGGCTGGAAACATTTCGTTAAAAGTCAAACAATCCGTTGGGATTAATGTTTTTACATCTTGAATGTGTTGTGGTGCAAGCATTAGTTCGGTTTTATTTCATCCCTACTTCACTTTTGTATTTTGTAAAATAGATTTTAAGGTCTGCTTCACTTTTATATTTTGTAAAATAAACTTTCCAATCGGCTTCACTCTTATGCTCAGTCCAAAACCATAAACCGCTATAAGGTTTTGCTTCGCTTTTATATTTTGTTTCACAAACTATCATATCAGCTTCACTTTTATAATCCGTTACAAAAATTATTTTATCGGCTTCTGATTTGTAAGATGTTTTATAAACTTTTTGTGCGTTTGCAAATCTAATGGTCAGCAACATCGTTGCTAAAATCAATATTGTTTTCATTTTGTTGTTATTTTAATTTAGTTTCTTTGACTTTTGGATTTTCAGTTATTCCCTTTTTTGTAAAGCTAGCGAGCCTCCATTAAAAATAAAGTCTAAAAAAAGATCCTTATTTATTTGAGGTTTAGTTTTCTGGTGCTGCTGTTCTGCTGTCCGTTTTGGTAAATTTGCCTAAAACCAAATCTACGAAAATCCAACCAATTTTTACTAAAATAATAAACAATATTTTATCTCTAGTACGGGAGCTTATTAAACATTATAAAGCATCAGCTCCTTCGTTTTAAAACAGCATAAGGATAGCAGTACTAGCGTTTCAAGATGACTTTAGCGGCTTCTCCTTTTTTAAGAAAAGAAATCATGCTTTTTATAGCTTTCCCATCTTCTTGCACAATAATTCTTGCAGAGTTGGGTGCTTCGATACCCTCGTTGAGGGCTTCGATTTCTAAGGTGTTTTCGCCCGGGTTAAGGGCTATCGTAAACTTTTGTTTTTCTTTATTAATTTTAAATGCCGGTACTATTAATTTGTGGTTTAGGCGTATTTGTACAGAGTCTTCATCTTCTACGCCACCGTCCCATACTTCTAGTCATAAGAACATATCTCGATCGATAGGTACGCCCATCTTGAGTTAAAACTTCAACACTTGTATCTTTAACATTGGGGTCTGCTCTTAAATATTTTTCGGCATTTTGAGGGGCATTAAGTTTTATTTTTCCGGTACCACAAAGTTTCTGTTCGCTGTCTTTGCCCATAAACATGCCTTTGAGTTCTTTTCTTTTTTCATTCCATTTTAATACGCCTCCTACATAACAAAAGTTCTGCTCTTTAGATTTAGTATATAAAAGTTTTTTTTCGTGAAAAGCTAGAGCATTTTTTTGAGGCATAAACTGTAGGTTAATACTTGTTTTGGTTTCGTTAGAGCCTCCAGCATCTAATAAGCTATAACCATGCCATTTTCCTTCTATTTGTGCGATTACTATTTGGTACTTAAAATTACCTACGTTTTGTACTTCTAAACTACCTTTTAACCTCAGGCTATCTGTTTGCCCATTTGCTTTTGAAATGTTTAAAACTTGGAGTATGACTAAGGTCAAAAGCAGCAATAAAATGTTCGTTTTTTTGAAATACATAACATCGAAATTATTTTTATCCAATAATGTTTAGAGCGATTTTATTTTAGTTACTAAACCAGTAGTAGAATAACCCTCACTAAAGGGAATAATATGCGTAGTGCCTCCCCAAGTGTTTACTTCTTGAGCGCCTACTATTTGGTCTAGGCTATAGTCGCCGCCTTTTACCAAAACATCGGGTTTAAGGCTTTGAATTAATTGTAAAGGTGTGGCTTCGTTAAATAGACAAACGGCATCTACCATTAATAAAGCAGCTAGTAGGTATGCTCTATCTTTTTCGTGATTTAAAGGTCTTTCGGGGCCTTTTAAAGCGCTTACGGAGCTGTCTGTATTGAGTCCCACGATTAGAAAATCGCCTAATTGTGCAGCTTGTGTTAAAAGGTCGATATGCCCATGGTGTAAGATATCAAAACAACCGTTTGTAAAGACAATCTTTTTATTTTTTAACTTCTGGATACGGCATTGTTGCTGTACTTGTTCAAGGCTTAATATTTTTTGGTTGATCCATTTATTTTTATCCATTTTTAGCTTTATTATAGATTGGTAAAACAATAAAAGATAGGATACCGAAAATGATCATAATAAGGGTTTGAGCCAACCAAGAAATCCAGCCGAAAGCCAAGCCAAAAGCCAAACCTACTCCATAAAAACTATGTAAAACATATTGTAATATTTGGGGGTAAGCCCCTAAGCCACCGGGGGTAAGTATCATACCTACACTGCCTAACACTAATACAGATAGGGCGGCCTCTAAACCCAAATGTTCTGTAGCCGCTAAGGCAAAGAAGCCTATGTAGATTAGACTTAAGTAAGATGCCCAAATGCAAAAAGTATAGAAGAAAAATAAAGCTTTCTTTTCTAAATTTAATATTGAGCCTAAGCCTTGGCCCATACCTTTGATGAATTGACCAATTTTACCTTCTTTGTTTCTTTTATACAAAAAATATAATAACCCGATAAAAGCAAGACCAACGAATAGTGCTATGCTAATCATTAAGGGTAGATTAGATTTTGTATCTTGATTTTGAAAAGTACTTAAGTAAGCTTGAAACATTTCTGTTTGCAAGAAAAATGTAAGTAGGGCAATAAGTGCTAAACAGATGAGGTCGAAAAGGCGTTCGGCTACAATGGTCCCAATAATTTTATCGGCAGCTTGGTTTTCGTATTTAGCAAGTACGGTACATTTGGCTACTTCTCCCATTCTGGGCAATAATAAATTGGTCAAATAGCCTATAAATACTGCTGCAGAGGCATTTACAATACCTGTTTTAACACCAATAGGAGTTAACATTAGGCGCCAACGCAATGCTCTAAAAAAATGCGATAGAAAGCCTATAATAAAGATGGGTATCAGTATCCATAGGCGATCACTTACTTGATGTAAAGCCGTTTTTAAATCGGCAAGATCTTGAGGTTTTAATTGTTTATATTGATAGTAGATTAATGCAAAACCGATTCCAAAAAAGATTAAATATTGTAGTAGAACAAAAGTTTTTTTCTTACTCATACTTATTGTTAAGCTGTTTAAAGACTATTGTCTGGCTTTGGAAATATAACACGGGGTACATGTGATTTGGCTTGTTCAAAATCCATTGTAGCATAAGAGATGATGATGAGTGTATCGCCAATAGCCACTTTACGTGCTGCTGGTCCGTTTAAGCATATCATACCACTGCCTCTTACTCCTTTTATCACATAGGTTTCAAGTCGTTCGCCATTTTCTAAAACTACTATTTGTACTTTTTCGTGCTCTATAATATTGGCGGCTTCCATCAAATTTTCATCAATAGTAATGCTCCCTACATAATGGAGGTTAGCCTCTGTAACCTTAGCATGATGAATTTTAGATTTTAATATTTCAATTTGCATAGCGGGCAAATTTACTGATACAAATTGTAAAATATTAATAAAATACGTTTAGAAGGATTAAATTAATAAATCCCAATATTATAATTCAAAACAATCGCCTTCTTTAGTGGCATAAGTTTCACTAAAAAGGCTTCGAGCCTCTTGTTCAAAACCCTCTATAGTTTTATATCTTGAGGAGTAATGCCCTAGTAATAATTTTTTTACAGCAGCTTTTTGGGCTATCTGGGCGGCTTCTAAGGCAGTACTGTGAAATCTACTCTGTGCTTTTTCTTTTTCAGCTTCAAGGTAGGTGCTTTCGTGGTAAAGTAGGTCCGCATTTTGAATATATTCAAGATAACTTTCTGTAAAACGGGTATCGGCAGTATAGGCATAGACTTTGTGTGGTGCTGCTGCTAAGGTTAGCCACTCATTTTTTATGATACTTTGGTCTTTACGGATATAATCTTCGCCCTTTTTTAATTGTTGGTAAAAGGCTTTAGGTATGGCATAATCTTTACATTTTTCGGGTAAGAGTTTTCTACCGCTTGAAAATTCTGTGACCAATAAACCATGGCAAAAGATACCATGTTCAACAGGGAAATGTGCTAAGCTATAGCGTTTCTCAATACATAAAGTAGAAGCCGCCTCTGGGATAGCTTTGAAATGTATCGTATAGTTTAACTGTAAGAAATCTAAATCTAATATTTTTTCTAAAATAGCCCATAAAGATTCTGGAGCGTATAGATGCAAGTCTTGTTTACGTCCCAATAAACTCATTGATGTAAGTAAACCGGGTAGTCCAAAAAAATGATCACCATGTAGATGACTGATGAAAATATGTTTTATTTTATGTAAACTGATATGGTATTTTTGAAGAAGCATTTGTGTAGCCTCACCGCAATCTATCAATATGATACTATCCTCAATACAGACTACCTGGCTGGTAGGGTAGCGCCCGTGAGCCGGAATAGCAGAATTATTACCCAATATTGTTAGTTTCATTTTCTAAGAAATAATTTTGGTTTCCAAAAGCCAAACTAAGCTTTTATTCTTAACTTCGATACAAATTTCTATACATTCTAAGAAACTTAATTTCTCATGAGGTCAATATTTAAAGGGAAATATAGCTCAATCATAATCCTTAGCATATCTGTTTTTATAGCTTTTCAAGCTTGTAAAAAAGACCCGTCTATTCCTAATATCAACGGAGAAGATCAAAATTGGACGATTGATTTTAAAGTGCCTAGTGGTTGGCCTAGTCCTGTATATTATTTTTCGGGCAATGAGCTTACCAAAGCGGGTTTTATACTGGGCAGAAAACTTTTTTACGATACCCGTTTATCTAAAGACAATACCATATCTTGTGGTACTTGTCACCAATCTTTTGCAGCATTTGCCAATGCCGATCACGATGTGAGTCATGGCATCAACGGTTTATTAGGTACACGCAATTCGCCTCCCTTATTTAACCTCAATTGGCACCCCGACTTGATGTGGGACGGTGGTGTGAACCATATCGAAATGCAACCTGTAGCGCCCATTACAAATCCGGTAGAGATGGATGAGACGATTGAAAATGTAGTCAATAAAATTAATCTAGACCCGGAGTATTTAAAACTTTCAAAAGAAGCTTTTGGCGTTTCTAATATGAACTCAGA
>JBDHYE010000067.1:0-7219 GCA_039811245.1 Chitinophagaceae bacterium
GCAAAATCACCTTTGAGCCCTATATTAATAGATTGAGGGATAAAACCGTTTGAAAACTCAGCATTGGGTCTAGTGTCTAATATCAGAGCGTTGGAGCTTTCGGCTATTTGTTCAAAAGCTGCTACACTTAATGCTTTTAAAGACTGTTCTAGCACCTCATCAAAACTCTTATATCCACTTTTATTCATGGCTACGTTCATTCCAAAATATCCAGGAGGGGGCAAAAGATTATCGGTTACAGCTTTAACAAAAGCAGCTTTACTATCTTGATTTAAAGCATAATTCATTTTCTTTTGGTTGCCTAAGCTATCTACGGTTTCTTTCATCATATTTTTACCACAGGCAGACCCTGCACCATGGGCAGGATATACAGTAATATCATCGGGCAATGGAAGTATTTTTTGATAGAGGCTATCATAAAGCATGCCCGCCAATTCTTCTTGTGTCATACTCGCTGCTTTTTGTGCTAAATCTGGGCGACCTACATCACCTAGAAACAATGTGTCACCACTAAATAAAGCTATTTTTTTACCGGTATGATCACTTAATAAAAAGCAGGAACTTTCTAAAGTATGACCTGGTGTATGTATGAGTTGAATATTGGTATCGCCAAGTGGAAAATTTTGACCATCTGCACCGATTAATGCCTCAAATGCAGGTGTAGCGCTTGGCCCATAAACAATGGGTGCTCCTGTGGCTTTATGAAGATCGATATGACCACTCACAAAATCAGCATGAAAATGTGTTTCGAAAATATATTTCAGTTGGAGTCCTTCATTTTTTAAACGCTCTAAATAGGGGGCAGTTTCTCTTAATGGGTCTATTATAGCTGCTTCACCATTTGAGCTGATTAAATAAGCTCCTTGCGCTAAGCAACCGGTGTATATTTGTTCTATTTTCATAAAAAATATTTTAAAAAATTTGACGATTTATTTTTGTGTGCTGTCTGTAGTTGCACTTTTTTGGCTTGTATCTGTACTCGTCGTATGTGTAGTATCTACAGGACTTTCATTGTTTTCTGCAAGAGTAGGGATATCATCATAATCTTGCATTTTGTCTAATTGTACCAACCATTTATCATCTTCTTTTACTAATGTAATAAATTGCTGTTCTTCAAGTTTAGAAGTGGTATAAGATACTAGGGCTGTATTTCCATTTTCTTTTACGTCTTTAATAAAAATTTTAAGTTTTTGGGCTTCTTTCTTTACTGAATCTGGAACCATATTTAGGTAATTGGCTTGGTCTAGCAACTCTTTAGTATTAGAGTCACAATATTTTTTAGCCTCTTCTAAATTAGCGTGAGATATAGCCGTCAGAAAGTGTTCGGCAACAAATTTTGGCGAGTTATTCTGACAAGAACTAAAATAAAATGTACAGGATATTAAAATTAAAAAAAGTATTTTTTTCATAATAAACCAATGAATAATTGAGATTGCGAAGCTACTATTTATAGCGCATTTCACAAATTAAATTACAGTACTTATGCTTATATAAATTATCTATAGCAATATACTTTTTAGCTTGTCTAGTACTACTTTGCTGAATAAAATCAACCTTGGCACCGGCAGCAAGTAAAGCTTTATAGACCAGTTCTGAACAGTACATCTTATCATTGCTTATTAAATCAAAATCTGCATCAAAAGCAATATTTCTAGAGCTTTTCCATACCAGTAGTGTATCTGTCATTTTTTTAATGAATTGAGTATCTAAAGCATATCGGTACACAGCCCAAGCATTATTATTCTTCTCTTGTACAAAATCTTCCCATTTTTCTAGTAATATACGATGATGGCGATGCTTTAAACCTGCAATAATATGTGCGACATAATAATTATTATCTTTTTTTATTAAAACACCACAATGAGAGTATTTTTTTTCAATCGTATTTAACTTTTTAAAAAGTTCTGAGAGCTGGTCGTTGCCGGCTCTAACTATTAAATCTCCATTATGGAACAAATGCTCCATAGAATCTTTATTCCACAGCTTTATAGTATTGGGAGCGCTCGTGGATAAAGGCGTATCAGTAGATTGGCAAGCAATAAATAAACTGATAAAAGGAATAAAAAAACGATAAATTTTCAAAACAAAAAAAGACTGACTTTAATTAAAGCCAGTCTAAAATATTGAATTATTTTAAAAAATAAGGTAAATTAGTTTGCTAAAAACTCTTTTACTTTATCCTTGTGGATAATGTTTTCTTTAAAGGTATAAGCACCTGTTTTAGGGCTGCGAACGGCTTTAATTACTTTAGTCCAGTTTTTAGCGTCTGCTGCCGATTTTGGGTCTTTTTTTATCGCGGTTTTTGCTGCTTTTGCCATTTCTTAAATATTTTAAATAAGGTGAATAATAAGAAATTATTTAATTTCTTTATGAACAGTAACACGCTTCATAAGAGGATTGTATTTTTTCAATTCAATCCTTTCTGGGGTGTTTTTTTTGTTTTTTGTAGTAATATAACGACTTGTACCCGCCAAACCACTATTTTTATGCTCTGTACATTCTAATATAACCTGTACGCGGTTTCCTTTCTTTGCCATTTGCTAAAAATGATTTAATACTTGAATAATGTTATATTTTATGACCTTCTGCACGAAGTTGTTTAACAGTAGCCATCAAACCATTTTTATTAATAGTGCGTAAAGCCTCTGTTGATAATTTTAAAGTAACCCATTTATCTTCTTCTGCAAGGTACATACGTTTTACTTGTAAATTGGGCATAAAACGACGTAAAGCTTTCTTGTTTGAGAAAGATACTTTATGACCTACCATTGGACGTTTTCCTGTTACTTGACAAACTCTTGCCATAATTCTTTATTTTTTTGGACTGCAAAGGTGCAGGTTTTTAATGAAATAAACAAAATATTTTTAAACATTTTCCACATTTTAGTGTGGATAAACAAAATTAGTTAAATATTTTATCAAAATTAACTCATTATTTAGAGTTTAATGTTTTATCCAGCGTTCTAAATCCCTTTTTATATAGTTATTTAAAATAATAACATTAAACACTGAATCTACAAGTTAGTTTTTGCTCTCGCAAGTAAAGAATCTTTTCTTTGTTGTTGCGCTTCTAAAATTTGAGCCTTTAATGGAAGTATGAGCGAATCTAAGCTTTGAAAACTATAGTTTAAAGCTTGAGGCTCTTGAGCCAATGCAAACCAAGGGCGAGGTTTAGACCAAGGATAGCTTCCAAAAATCAAAACTGGAGTACCTTTAGCTACCAATTTCTGTTTTGAACTTAACAACCATTGGTCTGCCCAATAATATAACTGCTCTGCATGTTTTGCCCATAAGCGCATGCAGCTATGAGAGGCGGGGTAACCAGGCAAATCATATTGATGAAACCCTACCCCATCAAGATTAATAACATTAAAATTCCATTTTAATATCCAGGTTTTATCAACCGTACTTATAGCTTCTTTAGACTTCCAATTGCAATAGTATAAACCTGTAGGAGTTGGTGTTTTTTTCTTTCCCATATTCGTAGGACCAGCCAAAAAAAGTTTTCCGTTCTGATAAGCAGCAAAACTTTGCGTAGCATAAGAGAAAAAAATTATTTTATCAATATCACTGATACTAGGATAATATGTAGGGAATGGTAAATAAGCAGATAAACTATCGTTTAAAATGCTGGGTATTAAAAAGCTATCTAAACGGTATAGATGTTCCATATCTACCCTGTTGATAGCAGCGATGCTTTCCAAATGGGCTGTCCAACCCAGGCTGTCTTTATGTTTTAAATCTGATTTATAATAGAATTTATAAGTCAAAGCAGGCGTTGATGCCGTTTCTAAAATAGTGCTTACAGTATCTTTAAGTACCGTAATTACCTTTTCGATTTGTTTTTTAGAAACTACCTGAGCCTCCTTTTTTGTATTACAGGCAGTAATTAATAAGAAGCTAAGCCAAAAACAAAACTTCAGTGTTTTCATTTTCATATTATGAAATAGAATAGAGGAGAATATTAATTAATGATGTAAATCGTTTTCCCATTTACTTACTACCGTAGTAGCAATACTATTACCTATCACATTGGTGGCACTTCTACCCATATCCAATATAGGATCAATACCCAGTAATAATGCTAAACCTGCCTCTGGGATATTAAAACTACTCAATGTACCTGCAATAACTACTAAAGAGGCTCTTGGTACACCTGCTATACCTTTGCTGGTAAGCATTAGTACCAGTAACATACTTATTTGAGTAGCTATTGGCAAATCAATACCATAAGATTGAGCAATAAATAATGATGCAAAGGTGATATACATCATGGAGCCGTCAAGGTTAAATGAATAACCTAAGGGTAATACAAAACTTACAATCTTTTTACCACAACCAAAACGCTCTAGTTCCATCATCATTTTAGGGAATGCCGCCTCGCTACTGCTTGTGCTAAAAGCCAGGAGTGCAGGGTCTTTCATTCTTTTAATAAGGGTTACGGCTTTTTTACCTATAATCATAAATGCAGCAAGGAATAATACGAACCAGAGCAAAGCTAGCCCTAAATAAAACTCTCCTATAAAAATAGAATAAGTGCTTAATATGCCTGCGCCTTGCTTAGCTATAACCGATACCATGGCTCCAAAAACAGCTATGGGGGCTAAGCTCATTACATAACCTGTAATTTTCAAAATAATCTCTGATACGACTTCAAAAAAATGAACCACATTATGAGCATGGTCTCCAAGTGCAGCTGTAGCTGTACCAAACATCAATGAGAATACAACAATTTGTAAGATTTCATTTTTGGCTAAAGATTCAAATATACTTGTTGGGAATATATGATAAATAAAATTTTTAAGTGTAAAAGCTGCATGTTGCAAACCTAGCTCAGTATTAGCGCTAGGTAGGGGCAAGTTTAAATGTTTGCCGGGTTCAAAGAAATTTACTAAAATCATACCTAGTGTCAAGCTCAATAGCGTAGCACTAAAAAACCAGAGTAATGTTTTGCCTCCTATTCTACCCACAGCCTTGATATCACCCAACTTAGCAACCCCTACCACTAGTGTACTAAATACTAAGGGTGCTACGATCATTTTGACCAACCTTAAAAAAACATCAGCCATCAAGTTAAAGGGTTCTAATTTAGATTCTCTAATTTCTGTTACATGCTGTTTTTCTGTTTCTAATGCCTTTAATTGATTTTGTAATGCTTCTGCAGGTTCCTGAGTAGTACTTTGTTGCAAAGCACTTATTTTTTGTTCTATAATGGATAATTGTACATTATCTTGTTGTACATAGTGATTATTAAAAATAATACCTAACACTATCCCTAAAACGAGTGCAATAAATATATATAAAGTAAGTCTGTTTTTCTTAGATTGAGGTTTATCGTGCATGTTAGTAGCTATATGAGTGATTAACTTATTTTTAAGCGCTTTGTAAATTAAAATAAATTCTTTTTAATCCATTGACGGATCATAATAGAATCTCTTGAATGTTTCAAACTATCTTGATATTTTTTTCGGAATTGTTTGCGTTCCCAAATCATTTTATCACGCAAGCGGGTGGCTGAGTCTATAATATAAGTGTATTTAGGGATTACATTGGCTTTAAACATTTTTTCTTCCAAACCCTTTCTATTATTATTAATGGTATCAAAAAGGTATTTTTCTATCATCAAGCTGGCTACGGGGCCGGCCCAAGTGGCGCCATATCCTGCATTTTCTACTACTACAGCAATACATATTTTAGGATTAATACGTGGTGCATAAGCCACAAACATTGAGTGGTTTTGTAGTTTCATTACTTGTCCGTTGACTACAGCTTTATTTTCTACAGTACCGGTTTTAGCACAAACCTCAACACCAGGCAAACGTGCTACTGTACCAGTACCATGATTGACTACATCCATCATACCTAGACCTACAATAGTAAATGCAGTGTCTGAAATATTGGCTACTTTATGTTTCATTAAGTAGGGTTGGAGTAAACTATCTTTTGGGTTTTTATTAATCGATTTCACAAAATGAGGAGTATAAAAATAACCTTTATTGGCTATGATACACATAGCATTTGCCATTTGTAATGGTGTAGTGGCAATTTCTCCTTGTCCCATACCTACAAACACATTGGTGCAGGAATTCCACGAGCCATTGTACATTTTATCATAGTCTTTACTGTCAAACAATGTACCTCCTTTTTCTCCGGGCAAATCAACCCCTAAAGGGTGCCCAAACCCAAAAGCTGTCATGTGTTTATAAAATTGGTGTAAACCTTCTTTTACATTTTTATACACTTTTTTATCTACAGACAATCTATAAATATGACAAAAATAAGCGTTGCAGGAATTGGCTAGTGCCAATCTCAAATTTGCGGCATGCCCTCCTCCACTGTGCGTACAGCCGATTCTTTTACCACAAGCATAGTAACCACCTCCACAAGGATATCCATATGATGGAGTAATTACTTTTTCGTCTAAAGCCACTAGAGCTGTTAAAGGTTTTTGAGTAGAACCTGGGTTATATGAGCCTTTCATTGCCCTATTAAACAAGGGTTTAGTAGCATCTAAAAAAAGCTTACCAAAATTTCTAGAGCGCTCTTTACCTCTAAGTAAGTTGGGGTCATAAGCAGGACTGCTGACCATAGCTAAGATACCGCCTGTATTAGGATCAATGGCCACAACACTTCCTAATTTATTATGCATGAGTTCTTCACCATAGGCTTGTAAAGTAGCATCTAAATACAGTTCAAGACTTTTACCAGCTACTGCTGGGGTGTCTAATTTTCCATTTTTATATGAGTCTCTTGGGCGATTAAAATTATCTTTTTCAATAAAATAAATACCTCTTTGACCTCTTAAGACCTCTTCATAAGAGAGCTCTAAGCCATCTATACCTACATAATCTCCTTGGTTATAACTTTTGAAGCGCTCTTTTTTAAGCATTGATGCCGATACCTCTCCAATATAACCTAACACTACACCGGCATGATTATCGGGGTAAGAACGGATATTTCTTTCTACTAATTGGAAGCCATTAAATAAATAAATATTTTCTTGAAATCGAGCTAATTGAGCAGCAGAAAGTTGCTCCATAAAAATGGTTTGTCTCACCCAGCCGCCTTTGTTAACGGCTTTTGCCAATAACTTATGGTAAAGTGTAGTATCAATATTTAAGGCTTCACAGAATTTATCTATTTCTTTATTTTTTTTAGCTTCTACTGGAGTTACTACAAGATCGTAAACTACTTCATTGTTGAGCATTACTCTACCCTT
>JBDHYE010000068.1:0-7136 GCA_039811245.1 Chitinophagaceae bacterium
ATTTTGGCTACCGCCTTACAGTTGGCAAGAGCAAAAGAAATGGGCAGTCCGCTTTCTTTCATAATATATTGTCGCAACTCTTGGGTCCATTGCCAAGCTCCCAAATATTTATCCATACCGCTGAGGTCTAAATAATGCTCGTCTATACTGGCTTTTTCTACTAAGGGAGCTTTGCTGCTAATGATACTGCTCACAAGGGCAGAGTAGTGGCTATAACTATCCATATTGCCAGCAATGATAATTGCCTCTGGACATAATTTTTTTGCGGTATGCATTGGCATGGCGCTGTGTACGCCATAGCGGCGCGCCTCATAGCTGCACGAGGCTACTACCGATCTTGGGCTATGCCCACCTATGATGACCGGTTGGCCGATTAATGCGCTGTTTTTTAAGCGCTCCACCGAAACAAAAAAAGTATCTAAATCGCAGTGAACTATTTGCCTTTCCATAGTATTATTTGAATTTTTTATCGTACATTTGTTATTTATAGTAACAAAAAATAGTTATCAATAGTAACAAATGAAAACTAAAGAACCAAATTTTTTTTGGGCAGAAAATGTACGTTTTTTGCGACAGCGAAAACAATTAAGCCAAGAAGCGCTTGCACAAATATTGGGCATGAGCCGTGCTAAGCTTAATGCTCATGAGAATGGCCATAGCGTTAATCCGCCTATTGCCGATTTGATTAAAATATCTAACTATTTTAAAATAAGTATAGACAGCTTGCTCAAAATAAAACTGAGCAGTTTAGGAGCTTATAATATGCACCAACTGGAGCAGGGTAATGATGTGTACCTTAGTGGCAGCCGTCTGAGGGTCTTGGCAATAAGTGTGGATAAAGAGGATAAAGAGCAGATAGAATATGTACCCATTAAAGCAAAGGCTGGCTACTGTGCCGCATACAGCGACCCTGAATATATTGCTACATTGCCCAAATACTCTTTCCCTGGTTTAGCTCCCAATGCTACTTATAGAATGTTTCCAACACAAGGCGATTCGATGCTGCCTTTCCCCGAAAATTGTGATTTGATTTGCCGTTATGTACAAGACTGGACACAGCTTAAACCCGGCACTCTTGCAGTTGTGATTGTTAATGCCACACAAGATTTTGTATTTAAAAAAATTAGTTTTTTGAAAGAACAAAAACAATGGCTTTTAGAATCGCTTAATACAGAATATAAAAGCTATACGCTTGCTGCTGAAGAGGTCTTAGAGGTTTGGGAAGTACTACGCTACATTAGTAATCGTCCGCCGCAAAAACCTACCGATCTTGAAGAGCTTAAAACGATGATTCAACAATTAAGTCAAGAAATAAAAAAGCCCAAACCCTTATAAGCATCTCAAAGAACAAATATATTTGAAACATAAACCTATTATAGGTGTTATAAATGATACTTTAAATTTTTTTATGAAAATACTCCACAGTGCAGACTGGCATTTAGGCAAGAAATTGAGTTATTGTTCTAGGCTTCCAGAGCAAATTGCTGTGCTTGATGAATTGGTGCAGATTGCAGATGAAGAAGCTGTAGATTTGGTTTTGATAGCAGGCGATTTGTTTGATTATTTCACGCCTGCTACAGAAGCTATAGACCTATTGTACAAAACCTTGAAACGCTTGTCCAAAGAGGGAAAACGACCTGTAATAGCAATTGCTGGCAATCATGATTCCCCAAGTTTTATAGATGCACCTAATCCTTTGGCTCGAGCTTGTGGCATTATTATGATTGGATATCCTCATGCTGTTGTTCAAAGGCTTGATTTGCCTGATTTTTCTATCACCAAAACTGCTCCAGGATTTTTGGAAATACAATGCTCTCATTTAGCCTATCCTGTAAGACTGTTGCATACAGCTTTTGCCAATGAAGAGCGACTCAAAACTTATTTGGGTGAGGAAAAAGACAAAGGACTTAATGAAGTATTACAACAGCATTGGCAAGAAAATGCAGATCTATATTGTGATGAAAATGGTGTCAATCTTTTGATGACACATTTATACATGATGCCGAGAGGAGGAGCCTTGATAGAAGAACCTGAAGGCGAGCGACCATTAAAAATTGGAAATGCAGACTTGGTTTATACAGATGCAGTTCCTGCTCAAATTCAATACACAGCTTTGGGACATTTGCATGGTTTTAGAAATATTGGCGCTACTCAAAAACCCATTGTTTATGCTTCATCACCCTTGATTTATAGTTTTTCAGAAGCTGGTCAGCAGAAACTTGTTCCAATAATTTCTATTGAACCTGGCACTGAAGCACAACTAAAAAAAGTTCCTTTAAATGCTGGAAAGCCTTTGCAAAGCGTTTGTTTTGACGATATAGATAAAGCAGTGGAATGGTTGCAAGAAAATAAAAATGCTTTAGTGGAATTGACCATTGAAAGTGAATCCTATCTTTCTACAAACGACAGACAGAGATTGTATCAAGCCCATGACAACATTATTTTCTTAGTGCCAAAATTAAAAGGAGAAAAGTGGATTGAGCAAACGCAAGATGCGAAAGGAATAGATTTGAGCCAAAGTACTACAGACTTATTCAAAGCCTATTTTCAATCTAAAAATGAAAGGCAAGAACCCAATGAAGAGATAATGGAATTGTTTGCAGAAATATTGCAAGGCAATACCAAAGGATAAATAATTAATTGATTTTTAATTAGAAATTATTAAAAGAAAATGATTCCCTTACGATTAAGTATTGAAGGTTTATATTCTTACCAAGAGCCTCAAACTATTGATTTTACTGTGCTTTCTGCAGCTGGACTGTTTGGAATTTTTGGTGCAACAGGTTCTGGAAAATCTTCTATTCTGGAAGCTATAACTTATGCTATTTATGGCGAAACAGAACGAATGAACAACAGCGACAAAAGGAGTTATAACATGATGAATTTAAAATCTAATAAGGCAGATTTAGATTTTGAATTTTTGAATTTTGAGAATAAAAAGTTTCGGGTTAGAAGAATTTACAAAAGAAATTCAAAACAATTTCATATTGTAAAACCAGCTGAAGTGAGCTTCTACCAATGGATTGATGAAAATTGGTTGCCTATAGAACATCCCAATCCTGATGAAATAGTAGGATTGAATTATGAGAATTTCAAACGAACTATTATCATTCCTCAAGGTCAGTTTAAAGAATTTTTAGAATTGGGTGGAAAGGATAGGTCAGAAATGATGATGCAGATTTTTAATCTTCATCAATATGATTTGTCAGAAAATGTAAATGCTTTGAATTTTCAAAATGAAGCAGAGTACAATCGCTTGGAAGGTGCTTTGAGTCAGTTTCAGGCTGTGAATGAAGAGCAAATTCAAACCTTGACTGCAAAGAAAAATGAAGCTGAGAAATCATTTAAAGAAATTGAGATTAATTACAAGAATGATGAAGATAGATTTCTTATTTTAAAATCCTTAAAAGATGATGCTGATGAATTAGAAAACAGTAAAAAAGAATTACAAGTTTTAGCAGCCGAACAACCTAAGATTCAAGATTTGTCATTGCTTACTAATAAATATGATTTGCTTGAAAAAGTTTTTAAAACCTTGCTTTCACAAGAAAATGAATATCAAAATGACTTACAAAATTTATCCCAACAAATAAGTAGTTTAGAAGATGTTTTTAAATCTGTTGAAGAAAGTATTGTCAATAATAATGAAGTTTTAAACACACTTACCCCTCGATTTAATTTAATCGAAAAAGACAAAGAGAAAGTAAATGATTTAGGATTGCTTTTAGAACTGAAAAATATTCATAAAGAAATTCAAGACATTCAAAAAAGAACCAAAGATGGCAAAGTCTATTTGAGCAATATTTCCAATATAATTGAACAATCAGAGCAAACATCTAAACAACTCCAAAACCAGATAGAGCAATGTTCAGAGCAGGTTTTAGACACACAATTATTATTAGGCATTTCAGACTGGTACAAAGAAAATAAAATCTTTACTGAGCAAATTATTAAATCAAAAAATGAATTAGATCAAATACAAAGTCAAATCAAAGCTTTAAACGAAAAGAAAATTGATGAAGTACATACTGCAAAAGCATTTTTGAATATTTATGAAGAAAAATATAGTCAAATAGAACAAGCTATTCAACAACAAAATGAAATCATTCATCAGTTTAATTTAGAACAAAAGTTTGCTCAGTTTGCACATGAATTGAAATCTGGTTCGCCTTGTCCTTTGTGTGGTGCTTTAGATCATCCGAATATCCAAAACAGAAAAGATGTAAGTGAAGCACTGAATTTTGCTCAGGTTTCTTTAGAAAAACAATTAGCAGAACAGAAACAGTTAATCGCTCAAAAGTCTTTTGCAGAGCAGGTTTTAGAACATTTAGAATTGCTGAATGAAAAATTTATTAAAGAAGAAGCACAATTTAATCAACTCAAAAAACAACAAGACGATCATCAAGAAAAATTTATTTGGGAAAAGTATTCAGCCCAAGATGAATCTGTTTTTTTGAAAGAAAAAGAACAATCTGCTAAGGCTGAAATAGAAAAGAAATCGCTCGAACAACAATTAAAAGACCAGCTTACAAGTTTAGAAAAAGACAGAAAAGATTTGCTTAAAGCTCAAGATTTATTGCAAGAAATACAGAAAGCAGAAATAGAACATGAAAATTCATTTAAAATAAAACAAGAGCAATTAAAACACCATACTTGGTCTGCTTTTGAACATTTAAGTATTGAAGAAATATCAGCAGCAAGTAAAAAGTTAGCTGATGAGATGATTCAAATTCAAAACAATTTTCAATCTACTCTAGAAAAATTACAAAAATTAGAACAAGATAAAGCCGCAACACAAGCAAAAATTTCAACCCTGAAATCCAATACAAAAGAAAGAGCAGAAAAACTCGAACAAGTAGAAATCCAATTGCAGCAAGCATTACAACAATGCGAGCCCATAACTTTAGCTGAAGTAAAAAATATACTCAAGGAACAAATTGATGTGTGGAGCAATAGGCAAAAGATTGAAAATTTTAATCTGGAGTATAATAAATGGAAAAATACAGTTGATCGATTGACCACTAAATTGAAAAATTCAAATTTTGATTTGGTCCAGTATGAAACTTTACTCCAGCAACTTAAAGAAAAGAAAATTCAATTAGAGGAAAGCCAAAAAAACTTTCATAATGCCAATCAGGAATTGACTTGGAATCAAAATGCTTTAAAAGAAAAATTAACTTTAGAAACTTCATTTTCAAAAATCCAAAAACGAAGAAGCAATTTGAATAAGATGAGAAATCTCTTTTCTGCTAAGGGATTTGTAGATTTTGTTTCAGGATTTTATTTAAGACAATTATGCGACCAAGCCAATATTCGCTTCCATAAAATGAGCCGCAATCAACTCAGTTTGACAGTAGATGAAAAGAATAATTTTGAAATCATAGATTATCTCAATGAAGGCAAAAGAAGAAGTGTGAAAACGCTTTCGGGTGGACAATCTTTTCAGGTTTCTTTAAGTCTGGCTTTGGTTTTAGCAGAAAGTGTGCAAGCCAAAAACAAACTAAAACAAAACTTTTTCTTTATTGATGAAGGCTTTGGTACACAAGATTTAGAGGCTGTGAATGTGGTTTTTGAAACCTTATTGCAATTACAAAAAGAAAACAGAATTGTGGGCATCATTTCTCATGTAGAAGAACTCAAAGAAAGAATGCCAAAGGCTTTGAATATTGTAAAAGATGAAGAGAAGGGTAGTATTATAATCGAAGTTTAGTTGACGTATATTTTTTGAGCCTGAGATTAAGCAATAGTTTTGTTTTTATGCAGTATATCAATATTACAAACTGTCTAAAGGACTGTTGATTTTATATAAACTGACATCGCTAACATGGGTATAAATTTGAGTAGTTTTAATAGAGTTATGACCGAGCAATAATTGCAAATGCCGGATATCGGCACCGGACTCAATAAGGTGCGTAGCATAACTGTGTCTGAGCCCGTGAATGCCGATATTACGATGAATTCCTGCTTTTTGCATTGCATTTTTAAAAACTGCTTGTACACTTCTCACCGAATAAGCGCCTCCATATTGCCCTTCAAATAGATATATTTTGGGTTGATAAGTTTGAAAGTATTTTTTGATTAAATCTAGAATACTAGTGGGGAGTTTTGTATATCGGTCTTTTTTGCCTTTGGCTGCTCTTATTAATACGAGACCCTTTTGTGAATGAATATCTGACCATTTAAGTTGTACAATTTCGCTTACTCTAAGTCCCATACCATAACACAGTTGGAGCATTAAGAGATGTTTTGGGTTTTCTACTTGTTTAAAAATAGCTTTTACTTCTTCCTTGCTTAACATTTTGGGTAGGAGTTGTGGTTTTTTGGGTCTTGGTATGTCAAAAAACATTTGTTGACGGTGTAGTACCTGTTCAAAATAAAACTTGATTGCGTTGATGCGCGAGCTCAAGTGATTTTCCTTAATCTGTTCTTTTTTGATGCAATATAAAAAATAATCTTTGAGCCTTTCAGGGCTTAGCTCTTTAACAGAGTATGATTTTAGGAGTTTTAAGAGGTGTGCAAATTCAGTGAGATAAGTGCGAAGCGTATTGTTGCTATAAGCTTTAAGTAAGAGTTGGTCAATAAAGTTTTGAAATTCGTTTTGATTGATAGGGTGAATTTGCTCCATAAGATGACTGCCCAAAGTTTTGCTAGGTAGCGATAAGGCAGTCCTAATAGCTGCACGATCTGGTAAATACCAATATTTATTACTTTGGCTCCATTGTACACTTGGGAAAGCCTTTTTGAGATCTAAAATAAGTTGCGGGTTATATGGGAAACGAATGCTTATTATAGGATTGTTTCTGTGTATAGTAAACCCGAATTGATAGTCTTTAAGATTCATTGTTTTACTGCGTATTTTACATAGATTGATATCAATAAATTGAACTGCTAAATAGATTATCTATCCATTTAACGCATTAAAAATAACAATAAAATAATTAATTGCCTTTGTTTTAGGGATAAAAAATATTATTTATTTAAAGTTTTGGAGAAATGGTTGGATTTCGTATATTTGGGAGTTATAAGCCATTTTAGAGCGACCACCGAGCAGACAGTTCCGACTGACTGAAAACGAAAAACTGCCAACGCTTCGCAAAATTAAAAGAGGTGTTTTGCTACCGCACAAGCCAACACGA
>JBDHYE010000069.1:0-7125 GCA_039811245.1 Chitinophagaceae bacterium
TTGCTCATTTATTAGCACAAAAATTTTGCCCTGGCCCTTTAAGCTTTTTGCTCAAAAAGAAAAACAATGTACCCGATTTAATTAGTGCTGGGAGCCCTTTAATGGCTATTAGAATACCTCAACACCCTATTTGTAGAGCTGTATTAGAGCAAATTGATTTCCCTTTAGCAGCACCTAGCGCCAACCCTTTTGGGTATATCAGTCCAACCAACGCACAACATGTATTCAGTAATTTAAAAGGCAAAATACCATATATCTTAGATGGCGGCTCATGTGAAATAGGAATTGAGAGTACAATTATAGGTTTTGATGCAGATGAAAATATCATATTGTATAGAGAAGGCGGCATAAGTAGAGAGGCTCTAAAAGCATTTAGTGGAAAAAGTATTCTTGAAAGCACTCAATTTGATGCACAAAAAAAACCTCAAAGTTCTGGGCAATTAAAATCGCACTATGCTCCAGAAACCGCCTTGTTATTAGGAGACATTGAAACATTATATACACAAGTAAAACATAAAAAAGTAGGTATTTTAAGCTTTACAAATCCTTATTTGCATTTAGCATGTGAAGAGCGCTTTGTTCTTTCAAAGCAGGGTTCATTGCAAGAAGCAGCAAAAAATTTATTTTCTTTTTTACGTAAGATTGACGCTTGCCATTTAGACTACATACTTGCAGAACCTGTACCAGCAGAGGGCTTAGGACTAGCAATTAATGACCGCTTAAAAAGGGCACAAGCCTTATTTAAATAAAAAAGACCTCACAATTGAGGTCTTTAAAAAGTTAAAACTTTTAGGAAGTACTATTTAAAATAAATTTTAAACTCTCCCGTAGCATCTTTGTCTGTACCATCGGCTACGTTTTTCAATTGTAATTGTAAAGTACCCTCTGTACGCTCTTCATCAAAATAACTAACTGCTATTGTAGAGCCTGTTTTAATTTGGTAAACTACCTTAGGAGAGTCTGTAAGATTCTCAACATAAAAGGCAGTAGCCGAATTGTTTAAGGTTCTATAAGTATCTATTGGACTAGAAGAAGTACGGCTATAACTTGAAGCACTAATCAAGAATTTTAATTTACCATTATTAAAACGACCAGCACAAGCACTACTGATAGAAAGGGTTTTATCTTTAGTGCCTGGTTTAAACTCGTTATCAACTATAGAATACTGTGTTAAAAATGGGAAATAATTAGAAGATTCATAAGGAGTTAAAAATGTATCTCTTGCTTCAATCGTTTTATCATCAATTTTAATTTTGATATAACTCTTTGAAGGTGTCCATTTTACGGTAGGGCTAGGTTTAGTGCTCTGTTTTTCTTCTTTTTTACAAGCAGCAAAAAGTAGAGATGCTGAAAACAAGGCGACAATAATTTTATACATATAAAAAGATTATTTGCTCAAAGATAATATTAATGTTAAAAAATACAAACTAGGCAGCCAATAAAATTTAAGTTGACCCTAGAAAATTAATTATTATCTTAAAAATACACTTCGTAGTTATTGAATTAAAGTTGTTTCCAAATCTTTTTCAACAACAAGGTTGTCAATAATAAAGCCTTGCCTTTGGATCGTATTTTTGCCCATATAGTATTCTAATAATTTTTGAATTTGGGTTTCTTGTTTGATCATAACAGGCATTTTGCGCATATCTTCTCCAATAAATTTACCAAATTCTTCGGGCGAAATTTCACCTAAACCTTTAAATCGAGTGATTTCTGGGCGGTTGCCAAGTTCTGCTATGGCTTTTTGGCGTTCGATATCGTTGTAACAATAGATGGTTTTTTGTTTATTTCTAACTCTAAACAGAGGTGTTTCTAATATATATATATGCCCATTTCTTACCAAATCAGGGAAAAACTGAAGAAAAAATGTCATAATTAATAAACGGATATGCATACCATCAACATCGGCATCGGTAGCGATTACAACATTATTATACCGTAGGCCTTCTAAACCTTCTTCAATATTTAAAGCATGCTGAAGTAGATTAAACTCTTCGTTTTCGTACACGATTTTTTTACTTAAGCCAAAACAATTTAAGGGTTTACCTCTTAAACTAAACACAGCTTGGGTTTCTACGTTTCTACTTTTGGTTATTGAACCACTGGCAGAATCCCCCTCGGTAATAAATAGTGTTGAGTCATTTTGTTTTTCTACATATTCCTCACGCGCTTTAGTAGGGGGTTCTGTATTGTAATGTACTCTACAATCTCTCAATTTTTTGTTATGTAGATTGGCTTTTTTAGCACGTTCATTGGCCAATTTCCGAATACCTGATAGTTCTTTCCGTTCACGTTCACTTTGTTCAATACGCTTTTTAATGGCCTCTGCGGTATTCGGGTTTTTATGTAAGAAATTATCCAATTCTTTAGCCAAAAACTCTAGTACAAATGCTTTCATACTTTGCCCGCCTTCTTCTACCAGCAATGAGCCTAATTTTGTTTTTGTTTGGCTTTCAAAAACAGGTTCTTGTACTCTTACGGCAATAGCAGCACAGATGCTTTGACGGATATCGGCGGCATCATAATCTTTTTTAAAAAAATCTCTAATTACTTTTACAAAGGCCTCCCTAAAAGCTGCTTGGTGTGTACCGCCTTGTGTAGTATGTTGACCATTTACAAAGGAGTAAAGCTCTTCGCCATAATCTCCGGTATGCGTTATTGCCATTTCAATGTCATTACCTTTTAAATGGATTATAGGATAACGTATGGTTTCAACATTTGTTTTTTTAGTTAATAAGTCTAAAAGACCATTTTTGGAAACATAATTTTTCTGATTAAAATTAATTTGCAATCCGGCATTAAGATAGCAGTAGTTCCAAATTTGATTTTCTACATACTCTGGAATGTATTTATAATGTTTAAAAATCGTGTCATCAGGTGTAAATTGTACCCAAGTTCCATTATCTTCAGTTGTGCTTTGCTCTTTTGTTTCTTGTATTAGAACACCTCTTTCAAATTGAGCCGTTTTTGATTTCCCATCGCGGTAAGCTGTAACGTTAAAGCTACTACTTAATGCATTTACAGCTTTAGTACCAACCCCATTTAATCCTACTGATTTTTGAAAGGCTTTACTATCATATTTAGCTCCAGTATTAATTTTACTAACTACATCTACTAGTTTACCAAGTGGGATACCTCGTCCATAATCTCTAACAGAAACTTTACCATTTTCGAGCTTAAGTTCAATTCTTTTACCATAACCCATCATATACTCATCAATACAGTTATCTACTACTTCTTTTAATAATACGTAGATCCCGTCATCAATACTGCTACCATCGCCTAGTTTACCAATATACATACCCGGACGCAGCCTTATATGCTCTTTCCAATCTAAAGATTTGATACTATCTTCGTTATAAATCACTGTTTTCTCTGTCATAATTAAAATTAAACGATTATTATCACTTAAATTGGAGCAAATGTAAGTGCTGCAACTTTTTGTTCAAATTTCTTTTCAAAAAGAGTATCCCTTAAAAAATCTCTGTAAAAGTGTTTTAATCCTAAAACGAATGAATTATATTTGCCACTAATAAATTATTTTATACGCATAAGAACTAAACTATTTAGATATTTTTTAAAAACATTTCAATGAATAAAAAACATTTCATGCTCCTTGGGGCAACGGCTTTATTATCTTTTACCGCTTGTAAAAAAGAAGAAACTAGTCTTGTGCCAAAAGATTATAGTGAAACATTAATGCGTAGCACTTTTGATTTTTCAAAGCATGTGGGTCAAAAAGGCATTGTAAACCTTAACAATGCTATGATTGAATTAAACATAGCTGCAAAATCATTTTATATAGATACGAATCAATACAACCTTGATCGTCTTCGTACTACCTGGATGAATGCCTATACAGAATGGTGCTTAACAGAAGGATTTCAATTTGGGCCTATTAAAGAGAACTCTTATATTGAAAAGATTGGGAGCAACGCAACGAATCCGGTATATATTCAAGACCTACTAAACAGCTCTAACCCACTTGAAATATCAGATATCGAAGCCTTACCCAATAATCAAAAAGGCTTACATGCTATGGAATTTGTGATTTTTGGAAATGATACTACTAAAGCGCTTTCAAGTTTTTCATGGAAAGAAAGAAAGTATTTATTGAACCTATCTGAAGTGCTTGTTAAAAACACCACCGAAATCCATGATAAATGGATTAATGGCAATGATAATTTTGTAAATCAAATCATGTATGCAGGTAGAGGAAGTAAAAAATACAGTAAGTACAATAATTTCTTTAATGATTTAGCTGTAGGAATGAGTGATATCTGTTCAAAAATAGTTCAAAACAAATTAGGAACACCCTACAATGCGATTGATTCTTCAATGGTAGAAGCGCCCTTCTCAAACCGCTCCTTAGAAGGCATTACAAATAATATTGCTTCTTTAAAAGCAGCCTATTTAGGGCACTATGCACAATATGAGGGTTATGGTTTAAAAGATTTAATTAAATACAAAAACGCAGGATTGGAAGGCAAAATGAATGAAAGACTCAACACCGTTGATAATGCCCTTTCAAAAATCACAATGAGCCTAGACAGTGCAATATATCTTAAAAGAGATGAAACAAAAGCCTTGATGGATGCTGTGGATTCTTTAAAATCTACCATTAATGCAGAGCTTGTACCCTCTATTAATGAGTACATTAAAGAATAAAGAATTATCCTAAAAAAAACAAAAGCCTCCAAAATATCATTTGGGGGCTTTTTTTTGCAACATCAAGTTTATTTCAACTTAATAGTCTTTTAAAAATTTTTCAATCTTGTAATTGCAGCATCAAGCGTAGCTGTTTGTTTTGCGAAACAGAATCGTAATATTTTTTGGTCATAAGCCGATTGATAAAATGCGCTTATGGGGATACTCGCAACACCTATATGAGTTGTAAGCCATTCGGCAAAAGCCTTATCGGGTAACTCACTTAAACCTTGATAAGAAACCAGTTGAAAATAACTAGCCCTTGCTGGGCTTAAGGCTATAAGTGGCGTGTCTTTAAGTTGTTCTAAAAAATAATCTCTCTTATGTTGTAAAATACTTGCTGCGTCCCAATGATATTTTTTTTCAATCATGTACTGAGCTAATGCATATTGGCTACAGCTATTAACACTAAAAGCAATGTACTGATGAATTTTACGAAAAGCCTGAGTCAATGCAGGTGCTGCCACACAAAAACCTATTTTCCAACCTGTATTATGAAATGTTTTACCAAATGAATAAACAGCTATAGTGCGCTCTCTAAGTGCCTGATGCTGCAACAGAGGTTGATGTAACACTTGATCAAAAACTAAGCTCTCATAGACCTCATCACTCACAATAGTGATGGCTGTATCTTTTACTAGATCTGCTAAATTAGCTACATCTTCAGCAGACCATACCGTACCGGTAGGGTTATGGGGAGTATTGACAATGATAACTTTAGTTTTTGGAGTTATCGCCTTCTTAATAGCTTCCCAATCTGGCAAAAAACTAGTAGGGTCTAGTTTTACAGGCACCGGTATGGCACCGTTTAGTTCAATATTAGGTATATAACTATCATAGGCAGGTTCTAAGATGATAGCTTCATCGCCTACTTGTAATAATGCAGACAAAGCAACATAAATAGCATAAGTAGCCCCAGGGCAAATGCTTATCTCTGTATCTTCATTGACGATTAAATGATATTTCTTTTCAAAATATTTACTTATCGCACAGCGCAAATCATACAGCCCGATCATTGGTGCGTATTGGTTGTAGCCTTGTATTACTGCTTCTTGCAATAAGCTGCCTAAGCGATTATCTAAAGGGAAATCGGGGAAACCCTGAGCTAAATTAATCGCTTGATGAGTTTGTGCCAACTGGCTCATGTGCGTAAAAATGGTAGTATCGGGAGCGCTGTGTTTTTTATAAAGAGAAAAAGTCATGACAAATTTAAATTATACTGTGATTGTACTGTTAAAATAAATAAATATAAAGAGAATTCTATTTTTTACTAGAAAAAATTTATCTATATTTACAAAGTGAATTTAGAGATAAACTTATGAAAAAAACACATCAAATTACATTAACTCCACTTTCAAAAGACAGCGTTCCTGAGCCTGATTTTATAATCTGTAAAAAATGTAACACCAATAAGCCTAAAGACGCATTTAGAAAAGCTAATTTATGGCGTGCTAAAGTATGTATGGAATGTGATTATGCGATGAAAAAAGCAAAGCTGGCAGAAGCTAAAAAAGAAAAAGAAAAATATGGTTTCTTTTAAACCCCTTTATCATATTAACATTCTAGTCTAATGTTAATATTAGGCTTAATAATTTCATCAAACCTACTTTAATGAATTGTTGGATTGATTAATTTTAATAGGTTAATTATCTCAGAGTAAAGAAACCACTCAAAGAAAATAAATTGAGAAATAACCATTAAATTAGCTTGAAATTTTCAAAAAGGCTTTGCCCTCTTCAATATCGTGAACCATTTCTAAAAGACTGCTATTTTTAAGCATTTGAATGAATTCATTTTTGATATGCTTATAACGCTTATGAGCAGGACAGGGATTAATTTCAGAACAATCTTTAAGCCCTAACACACAAGCTGAAAAACTTTCTCTGCCATCGATAGCAATTACGATATGTTCCAAAGTAGTTTTCTCTAGGTTTGAGCTGAGCATTTCAAAACCACCTTGTGGTCCTTGTACGGAATAGATAAGTTTACTTTTTACTAATTGTTGTAAAATCTTAGCTGTAAAGGCTTCTGGTGAATCTATCGCCCGAGCTATTTCTTTCAAACTTACGCGATTTCCTTTTAATGAATTTTGTGCCACAATCACACAAGCCCTTATAGCATATTCGCAAGCTTTAGTAAACATTCTTGATGGATTTTTTTTCAAAATTAATAAAAACATTTAGCAATAGGACTTATTTATCCTATTAAAGGGCTTTGAAATGAATGTTTATGCAATAGGGATAATTAATGGGAACTTAAGTTCAATAAGAAATAAAGCAAAAAAAAAATTACGATACAGTAGCACTAAGTTGTTTTCGTCTTTGTATTTCTTTTTTCAGTAGGCTGTATTCCCTACTCATTTGTCCATTCATTGAAGTATTTTCTTCTGCTCGTCTTAATAAGTAAGGTATTGCTTTT
>JBDHYE010000070.1:0-7118 GCA_039811245.1 Chitinophagaceae bacterium
AATTTTTTCTATTGCATCGAATATTAACAGACGTAGTTTTCGGTCAAAAACGTAAAGTTCTATTATTTGCTCAAAACTAATATCGACATTAAATGATTGCTCGTTTTGGGAATTGTCTTGAAAGGGGTATGTGTATGCTCTTAATCTGTAATAACTAATGTTGGAGAGGTAGTTTTGAGCTTTTGTCTCGTTATAAAACTTCAGCCCTCGCCCTTTTAATTTTTCTACTTGTTCAGCAATTGCGATGGGTAACTTATTGTATTTCATAGCATTGCTGAAGTTGAGTTAACCCTATAAAAATCGAAAACCAGCCCGGGTGCGCTGTTCAAGTGGGAAGCGTGGCTGGTATTATTGAGTGCGAAGATATGGTATGTTGTTGAAACTACAATGGTAGTGACAAAATTTATTTTTCTGATGATAATCATTAATCGATCTCTTATAAGTTCTATTCAAAGTTAATAAAATTTTATTTTTTGATTGTTTTCTGTCGCCCTTCGGTTGTCCTACCATTGGCTATAACTTACAATTATCCCGTATTCAATTATCTTAAAATATTCTGTAACTTAGAGCGCTTTTTAATTCACTATGAGGAAGATTTTTTTTATTATAAGTATTGCCAGTTTTGGCATATTAATGAATGCTTGTACAAAACGTGTTGAACCTAAAAGTAATACTACAAACACTCCGATAGACTCTGTTAAAGATACCCGTGGGGCTGTAAAGATTTATTTTAGAAATCATGTAGAGGGGCGCGAATTAAAATTAAATGATTCGATAGCTTATGTTTTACCTAACACAGAAGAGTTGCGAATTAAAACCTTTAACTATTATATCAGCAATATTATTTTGACTGATAGTAAGGGAAACCAATTTGTGGAAGAAGAAAGCTATCATCTCATCTTGGCAAATGATACTACAACGTTACATTTTTCTGTAAAAGATATTCCTGAAGGAGATTATGAAAAGATTCAATTCTTGATAGGCGTAGATAGTGTTCGTAATTTTAGTGGAGCGCAAACCGGAGCATTAGATACTAAATATGGTATGATATGGAGCTGGAGCACTGGTTATATTATGGCTAAGCTAGAAGGTTCTTCACCACAGTCGTCTAGTCCTGATCAATCTGTATCTTATCATATTGCTGGTTATAAAGGCTTATATAGTGTACTTCAAAAAGTGGAATTAGTTTTTCCTAAGTCTTTACATTTAGGTCAAGACCATCAAGGGGCTTTATTTTTAAATGCTAATATTGCAAGGTGGTTTGATGGACCTAATTTTCCAGGTTTTGATAAGCTACCTAATGTTGGTATTGAGGGGATTAATGCGTATAAAATTTCACAGAATTATCAGAATATGTTTGGTGTAGATTCTGTTCAGAATAAATAATCTAAGCACAAAGAAATTGTGTTTTTAAATCAATCAAGACTAAACTAAAATGCAGCAAAATAGAATTTGTTCTTTATTACAAATAGAACACCCCATAATACAAGCAGGTATGATTTGGGCTAGTGGTTGGCGCTTGGCGGCTGCGGTATCTAATGCCGGAGCCTTAGGATTAATCGGTGCGGGTAGTATGTATCCAGAAGTTTTACAAGAGCATATCCGTAAGTGTAAAGCAGCTACCCATAAGCCTTTTGGAGTAAATGTACCTTTATTATATCCTGATATTGATAAGATAATGGATATTATCATTGAAGAAAAAGTGCCTATAGTGTTTACCTCTGCTGGGAATCCCAAAACATGGACTGCACATTTAAAAAGTCATGGAGTAAAGGTTGTCCATGTAGTATCGAGTACCAAATTTGCTCTAAAATGTCAAGATGCAGGTGTAGATGCGGTAGTAGCAGAGGGTTTTGAAGCGGGTGGTCATAATGGTAGAGAAGAAACTACTACAATGTGCCTTATACCAGCTGTAAGCGATAAAATTAGTATTCCCCTGATTGCTGCCGGAGGAATTTACGATGCTCGAACAATGCTGGCAGCAATGATTTTAGGTGCTGATGCGGTACAAATTGGTACACGTTTTGTAGCCTCAGATGAAGCATCATCGCATCTTAATTTTAAGCAAGCGCTCCTTGCTGCACAAGAAGGCGATACTAAATTGAGTTTAAAAAAACTTACTCCTGTAAGGTTACTCCATAACCCTTTTGCGGCTCAAGTACAAGAAGCCGAAGCACAAGGGCTAAGTAAAGAAGCCTTAGAACAGTTATTAGGTAGGGCAAGAGCTAAAAATGGAATGTTTGAAGGCGATATGATTGAGGGCGAGTTAGAAATAGGGCAAGCAAGTGCAATGATACACGAGATAAAATCTGCAGCCCAAATTGTAGAAACAATAATGCAAGATTATCATAAACTGTTACTTAATCCATTGGCTCGTCATTAAAACACTATGCATTACAATACCTTCAAAAAGAAAAATGCATCGCAGAAAAAATCCTTGAAAGATTTTTTGGCAAAACTGGATCATATTGTGCCAGAAGAAATGCCACAACTAGTAGCAGAAGAAGACGCTAAAGTGTGGAAAGAAACACAATGTTTAGACTGTGCTAATTGCTGTAAAAAGATGACCCCCACTTATACGGCAAAAGATATTAAGCGTATCGCTAAGCATTTTGGAATGACTGTTCCTGAGTTTAAAAAGAAATGGTTAATGCAAGATCAGGACAATGGTGATTGGGTAAATCAATCTACCCCTTGCCAATTTTTAGGTAGCGATCATAAATGTAGTATCTATACTATCCGTCCTGATGATTGTGCACAATTTCCGCATCATCATAAGAAACCTTTTGATGATTATAACGATACCTTTAGTCAAAACATAGAATACTGCCCAGCAACATATAACCTAGTAAGCCGTTTGAAAAAACGTATCGAAAAAGAGTATGAATGGTAAATCTTAATAAGTTTATAGCCATTTATTTTTTAGCCAAGCTCTCCATTTTTCTTTTTTCAAAATGAATGGATCGGGCTCAGGTAGTGGCCCTTGGAAAGGACTACCTCTTTTAATAAAATAACGGTTAAAGGTAGATTGTGCAATATTCCATTTGCGCAAAAACTGTTTACTACCTTTATTCTTAACTATTCTTCCGGTACTTTTGGCTTGAAAATGATACACCCTACTGGCAGCTATACCTTTAAAAATTCTACAACCGGCTTGCCACATTTTCATTGCAAAATCATCATCACTGCTCATTCCAGGACTCAACTCTACACTATAGCCTCCTACTAAATGCCAATAATATTTATGCACAAGTGTTGGAGGCCAGGCAGAACCATTCCAATCTTTAAACTCTAAACTTTGATACTCTTTTAATATTTTCTCTTCCTCAAAATGCTCTAAGTCACTACCATAGTTTTTTACAAGTACACAAGGGTTGTTGTGCTGGCTAGGTTCTATCATAGTAGCAGAAAACATAAAACAATGATGGTTTAAAGCATTGATGTTTTCAACAAGAGGAATATCCCATTGGGGTAAACAATACATGTCGTCATTCATATACACGATATAATCCATCTGGGCAAGGGCTGCGGCTTGGTTTACAGCATAACAGATACCAATATTATTGGGGCTATGGGTATATAATAGCTGCTGAGTATTAGCCCAATCTAAGGTGCCATCACTACCATCATTTATGTGCAAGATGATTTGATGTGCATAGCGGCTATTTTTTTGGATACTCTCAACACATTTTTTTAAAAAGCTAAGATTGTTCCAAGTGGGTATTATTATTGAAAACATAAATTGGTATTCCGAAAACGAAATTATAATTTTATAGGCAATCTAACAGCACTAAAATATGTTATTATATATTCACCCCGATAATCCACAAGAGCGCAATATAAACACAGCAGTAGAAATGCTTAAAAAAGGGGCTGTAATCGTCTATCCTACTGATACTGTTTATGGCTTGGGTTGTGATATTTATAACACAGAAGCGATTGAAAGAATTTGTAAAATAAAAAAAATAGACCCAAAAAAAGCTCAATTCTCTTTTGTGTGTGCAGATTTGAGTCATCTGAGCCAATTTACAAAACCTATTGACGCTCCAATTTTTAGATTATTAAAAAAAGCATTGCCAGGTCCTTATACGTTTATTCTTGAAGCGAGCAAGCAAGTACCAAAATTGCTCAAAACTAAAAAGAATACCGTTGGTATAAGAGTGCCAGAGCACCGTATTACACAAGCATTGATTAATGAATTAGGGCATCCTATTATGAGTGTTTCATTGCCTATGGACGTACCTATTGAGTACTTCACAGACCCTGAAGCAATACAAGAATATTACACTAAACAGGTTGATCTGGTGATTCATAGTGGCATTGGTAACATGCATCTATCTACCGTTATCGATTGTAGTAGTGGGCAAGCTGAATTGCTACGTGAAGGGATTGGTCCTTGGGAGACCCTCCTAGATTAAGGTTGAGGTTGTAATGTAAAAAGAACGACTTCTCTGCCTCCAGTAGTATCAGATTTTTGCCAAGACCCAAAAACAAAGTTTAAACTAGTATCCCATTCTAAATCAAAAACGCCTTGAAAAGTGCTTGTACCTAATTCTTTCAAATGGTAAGCATAACCCTTAGAGGAGGTATCTCTATTGCCACTTAAATCCATAGCTACACCTTTATGACGGCTAGTACCTGTAACGGTATTAGAGGCATGACTATCGTTAATCTCTAGTATTAGTGTATCCCCTGCAAATTCTCCTTTAAAAATTTTGGCATTTTTATTTTGAGACTTATTATTTTGAGGCTTTTTATTTTCTGAACAAGCATAAAAAGTAAAACAACTTAACATAAGGAATAAGCAATAGTAACGGTTCATCTTTTTAATTTAAAAATTTAAGGTAAGGTACTAAAATATTGCTCGGCTTCAATAATATTTTCAGGTTTACCTAAATCCATCCACCAATCCTGTGTGTGTACAAAGCCTTTAACAGCTTGTGTTTTAGCAATATGTAGATAGAGGTCTATAATTGAAAATTTACCTTGAAAGGGAATTTGTTCTAAACAAGAGCTATGTAAAATCTGAATACCACTAAAAGCGTAAGCTTCATATTTGCAAGGTTCATTTACCCATTTTGTTTCTGTAGTTTGAGTGTTTTGCCAGCCACATAATTGTAAGTGATTATCCCAAAGTAGTTGCCGACTAGAAATACGCTTACGTATAGCAAGTGTAGCTTTGTTTTTATGAGTGTTATGGTACTCTATTAGATGTTGTAAGTTAAGATTGCATAAGATATCTACATTCATGACGAGAACATCTTCTTGATGAAAGTATTTTTGAGCTTTAAGAAAACCACCTCCGGTTTCTAAAACAGCATCAGTTTCATCAGAGATGATGATGTTTGCCCCAAAGTTCTGATGCGCTTTTAAATATTCAATGATTTGCGATGCAAAATGATGTACATTTATTACAATATCATTTATCCCGTAGTGCATTAAATAGCGGATACTATGCTCTAATAAGGTTTTACCAGCTACCGGCGCTAAAGCTTTGGGGTGCTCTAAGGTAAAGGGTTTTAAACGTGTACCTAAACCTGCAGCAAAAATCATTCCTTTCATAAGCATCTAAAAGTATTTGTGATTTGCAAAATAAAGGCTTTATGTGCTTAAGTAAAGGAAATTTGTAGTCCTATTTATTTTTTTAATAACCGCTAATAGCACATCAATAGAATGTTAATAAAATAGAAGCTTTTTAATTAAGGATTTAAAAATTAATCACTTAGTAATAAAACTTTTTTATGAATTTGTGTAGATAGTAAAACTTTAACACAATAACTTTTATAAACCCCCAATCATTTTATACCTTTATACAGATAGATAAAATAAGTAATTTTTGTTTGTTTTAGTTAAGAGGTAAGGCCACGCAATTTCTATTGCGGGCTTTTTTTTAAAATTTAAGCAAGCAACCGTCGCCATAGCTTAAAAATCTAAATTGGTGTGCTAAAGCATATTGATACATTTTTTTCCAATCTTCACCAATCAGTGCGGCAATTAAAACCAATAATGTAGAGTTAGGCTGATGAAAATTGCTGATGAGTTGGTTTACGATTTTAGCTTGATAAGAGGGCGCTATTATAATCTGGGTTTGGGTTACCAGTTGTGTGATGTTGTTTTGTTCAAAATATTGAATGAGCGCTTGAATTACTTCTAGGGCAGGCGTATTTTCTTTGATATCATAAGGATCCCACTGTAGTACGGCAATCTGTTTTAAATCTATTGGTAAGCCATGCATTAATTTTAAACCTATCCAGTAGATGCTTTCTAAACAGCGCATTGTTGTTGTACCCACCGCAGTTATTTTACCCCAGTATTTTTCAATATTTTTCAACAAGGGTAGATTGATTTCTATCCATTCTGCATGCATTTCATGTGCGCCAATATCTTTTGTTTTAACGGGTTTAAAAGTGCCGGCTCCAACGTGTAGGTGTAAGAATTCTTTATGAATGTTTTTCTCTTCAAGCGATTTAAATATTCTATCGGTAAAGTGTAAGCCCGCAGTAGGTGCTGCCACACTGCCTTCTTTTAAAGCATATATGGTTTGATAACGATCGATATCTTCAATCGTACTTTTGCGCTTCATGTAGGGTGGTAGCGGCATTTCACCTATTTGTTGCAATACTTGCGCAAAACTTTTTTCTTGATCATTCCAACATAGCTTGAGTATAAAATAATCATTCTTTTTTTTTACAATATGGGCTTCAAGTACAAGTGTGCTATTGGTATCCTTAATATAAATGGTTTGTTGTTGTTTCCATTTTTGTGCACCACCTACTAAGCATTGCCAATACACTTCACTTTTTTGAGTCATTGCTGTGCTCATATCTGGGTAACGCTGGTCAGGACCTAGACAGAAGACTTCTATTTGGGCTCCTGTTTCCTTCTGAAAGTAAAGCCTTACCGGTACAACTTTGCTCTGGTTGAATACAATCAAACTATTAGCCTCTAAATGTTGTGCTAAGTTTAAGTAGCGATCTTCAAGCAGTGTACCTTTATTATAAATGAGCAACTTAGATAAATCTCTCTCTGCCAAAGGTTGTTTGGCAATTTGAGATTCTGATAAAGGGTAGCTATAATCTGCTATGAGTAACTCTTTTGGGTGCATGAATGGTTATCAT
>JBDHYE010000071.1:0-7000 GCA_039811245.1 Chitinophagaceae bacterium
CTCCTAGCCTTATTAGGCTTATTCTTTTTTGATTACTGGTTTGAAATGCTCAGTCTTACAGTATTTTTTGAATTGTTTATGCTTATTGATGTAAAGCAAACTAAAACACTAAGCCCCTCTAAAGCCTCATGAAACAAGAAAAATATGCGGTTGTAGATCATGTAGGAACTAAGGCGGGTATGGATTATTACAGTCTGCAACTAGCAAAGAGTTTATCGCATTACTGTAAAGAAGTAGCTGTTTTTTCAAACTTTAATGCTGCGCAACAAGCGCTTCAATTTTATAGCTATTTTAAAGGACATCAAACCTCCACTTTTAAAAAAATTTGGAATCATTTTTGGGGCTTCTTTAAGACAGCATTAATTTGTAGATTTAAAGGGTATAAGCATATTGTGTTACACCTATTTTCTTATACTTACAAAGATGTATATGCTTTATTTTTATTTTGGATACTCGGCATCAAAGTAACAGCTATAGTACACGATGTAGAAGCTTTTGCAGGAAATAACCAAGCCTATTTGCAAAAATGGATTTTAGGTTTTTTAAGTAAACGATTAATGCTGCACAATGCCTTTTCATTAAAAGTACTTTTAGAAAAATTTCCTGACTTAGCACCCAAATGTAAAATTATTGCTCATGGCAATTATTTAGAACTGTATAAACATACCATCTCTAAAACACAAGCCAGACAAGCATTACAGCTTGATACCAAGCAAACATACCTTTTATTCTTTGGTCAAATTAAAGAGGTAAAGGGTTTAGATATATTATTAGAAGCTATGACCAAAGTGCCTAAAAACATTCATCTTATCATAGCCGGTAAACCTTGGAAAGATGATTTCAACAAGTATCAATCTTTTATAAAAACAAAACAACTTAGTGATCAAATTCATTTGGATATTGGTTTTATTGAAGACGAGAAAAGAAGTTTGTACTTTGCAGCAGCGGATTTACTCGTTCTGCCTTACAAAAAAATATTTCAAAGCGGAGTAATGCTTATGGCTATGAGTCTAAAACTACCTTTATTAGCCAGCAATCTGGAACCTATGAAAGAACTCATTCAGACGGGCAAGAACGGTTTTTTATTTGAAGGAGGTAATGCAGATGACTTAGCCGCTCAAGTGAATCGCATCATCAATGCACCACAGGAATTATTAGATAATATTGCAGAAAATGCCTTTCAACAGGTAGCACAAAAACATAATTGGGATCGAATTGCTCAAGCTTTGGTACATTGGGATAAGACAACACATGAGTAGCACAACTAAAAATATAAACAGTAAAAAAGACTATATTTCATATTATATAGTAGCTACTTTTGTGGCATTGCTCCCCTATGATATGTACTATTCTACCCTAGCCATATATGGTATAGCGGCTTGGGCATTAATCAACATAAGTAAGCAATCCATAGCACGCATACCTAAAGTGAGTGTGCTTTTTAGTGGCATTATTTTATTAAGTATTAGTGGTTATTTCTACAGTCAAGATATTGGCAAAGCCGCTTACCTTTTAGAAAGGCAGTTAGCCTTTATAATTTTCCCGATTGTGCTCCCTTTGGCAAGCCCAATAAATAATACACTTAAAGATACTGTATTTAAAGTCTTTGCTATCAGTTTATCTATTGCTGTATTGTATTTAATGTATCATAGTATTCATTTTATTGCTGTACATCAATTAACATTAAGTGCATTAGAATGGGAGCGTTTTTATCATCGGTTTTTTACTCAGAAATTAGATATTCACCCTATCTATCTTTCATTGTATTTAGCACTGTCAATATTGTATTTGCTGAGTCGCTTTGGGCAGCAGAAACTGTTAGTAAAAATTTTCTGGATATTACTATTAATCATTCATTTTTGTGGTTTGTACTTTTGTTCTTCTAGAAATACGATTATTAGCTTACTCCTTATTCTTATTTTTATTGCCCCCTTCTTTTTACGTCATCGTAAAAAACTGGTTCTGAGTTTAAGTTTGCTCTTATTAGGCATAGGAATTGCATTAGGCATAAAAGACGATTATGTCAAACAACGCTTTACCAGAGACCTGCTAGGAGATGTACAAAGCACTAGTGCCAATGCAAAATTATTTCCAGAATCTAGAATTGTACGTTGGAAAATAGCCTATGAGCTGATCCAACAAAAGCCTATTTGGGGTTATGGTACCGGCGATGAAATCCCTTTACTGGTAGATCAATATGCCAAAAGAAAAATGTGGGAATCCTATTTTAGCCGGTTTAACACCCACAACCAATATTTAGCCCTACTGCTAAAACATGGTATTGTAGGTCTAATATTTATACTCTTATGTTTTGGGTATTATCTCTATCTCGCCATAAAAAGTAAAAGTTTTTTATACCTTGCTTTTTTAATTTTGATTTTATTAGGAGCATTTACCGAAAATCTTTTTGATGCGAACAAAGGCATCTTTTACATCGCCTTTTTTAATGTTTTATTAGGCTACTTAGCGCTTCAAAAAGAACCATTAAATTTAATTAAGACCAGCACTGTAACACAAGAATGAAAATCGCAATTTTAGGCACGAGAGGCATACCCAATCACTATGGAGGTTTTGAACAATACGCAGAACTCTTATCTGTGTATCTGGCTCAGAAGGGTTGCGATGTAAGCGTGTACAATGCCCACAACCACCCCTATCAAGAAAAAAAATATAAAGGGGTAACGATTATTCATCAATACGACCCTGAATATAAAATAGGCACAGCAGGTCAGTTTATTTATGATTATAATTGTATCAAAGATATTCGAAAGAAAAAATTTGATTTGGTTTACCAACTCGGCTATACCAGCAGTGCTATTTTTAATTTCCTACTTCCCAAAGATAGTTTTATACTAACCAATATGGACGGTATGGAATGGAAAAGAACAAAGTATAACAAGTATGTGCAAGCGTTTTTAAAATACAGTGAAAAACTTGCTGTAAAACATGCCGATGCACTCATAGCAGACTCACTGGGTATCAAAGCATATTTATTAAAAAAGTATAACACCGACGCTTTTTACTCAGCATATACTGCTAATGTACCCAGTACCTACTCTGAAGAACATTTAGCTACTTATCAATTAAAACCATTTCAATACCACCTCATCATTGCCCGCTTAGAGCCCGAAAACAATATTGAAACCATTATCAAAGGCTATCTGCTTAGTGCCTCAACATGGCCACTTATCATTGTAGGGAATCCTAAAAATACCTTTGGCACTTATCTTTCTCAAACATATCTTAAGAAACAAAACATACATTTCATAGGGGCTATTTATCAAAAAGACATCATAGATAGCCTTAGGCATTTTGCTTTGCTCTATTTTCATGGGCATAGTGTTGGAGGTACTAATCCTTCACTGTTAGAGGCTATGGCAGCGGAATGTGCTATTATAGCTCACGATAATGTGTTTAATAAAACTGTTTTAGAAAATGATGCATTATACTTTGAAAACACAACCCAATTAGGCCAGATGATTAAAAACAGTACTGAAGAACATCATTTCTTTTCACAAGCTAAAATCAATAATCTTCAAAAAATAAAAACACAGTTTAATGAAGATTATGTTTTTGGACATTTACTTGAGCACATCAAAAACTTATTAGCAACAAAAAAGCAAAAAAATTAACATTAAGTTTATTTACCTTTGCACCCATTAACAAGTCAAAAAAATAATAATTTAATAGACTTGACTACTAAGTTTATACTTTAATCGTTTTTTTTAAATAAGAAAAGGCATTACTACATTGAGCGCCATTGAAGAAAATACAATTATTCAACAAATACCCCATTACAAATTACACATGGTGGCTAAAAGAGTGTTTGATATTGTGTTTTCACTTTTAGTCATCTTACTTGTATTTCCTATTGTATTTCCAATCGTTATGCTCTTTATCAAATTAGAAGGTAAAGGCTCCATATTTTTTATCCAAAAAAGAAATGGCATCAACAATAGTGTTTTTGATTGTATCAAGTTTAGAACTATGGTAGCCAATAAACAAGCCGATACCCAAGCCGCAGTAACCAACGATGAACGCATCACTAAAGTAGGTCTTTTTTTACGCAACTCAAGTATTGACGAGCTACCCCAATTTTTTAATGTTTTAAAAGGAGAAATGAGTGTGGTAGGCCCTCGCCCACACATGATTAGTGATAATGAAAAATTTGAAAAAATAGCAACCAACTATCAAGCACGCCACTTAGTAAAACCCGGCATCACAGGCCTTGCACAAATCAATGGCTACAAAGGGCATGTCAATACTATTCAAGATGTTAAAGCCCGCACTATTATTGATCTTAAGTATGTAGCCAATCAGAGTTTTTGGTTAGATCTTTCCATCATTTGGGGTACAATAAAACTAATTTTTGGTGATACCTTTACCCATATTAAGCACACGCGCAACGAGCGCTTGAATGGCCAACATAGTGAAGAGGGGCAATAATTTAACTTACTTTTTCTGTTTTTAGAAAATAAAAAAGCGCCTTCGCACTTATTCCGTGTTTTTTAGCTAATTTTCGCATAAATTTAAACTCCTTTTCGTGTTTAGAATTGATTGAAATATGTCCTTACAAACTTATCCTTCGCTCAACATTTCAAAGTCATACTTTAAATATACCCTTTGCTGTGTAGCATTTGTGGCTATGCATTTATTTACATTAAATGCTTCGGCACAAACCTACTTAGAGACTTTTGGTTCCAATAGAATTCAACAACGCTACTTTAACTGGAAGGTTTTTGAAACCACTCATTTCCTCGTTTATCACTACGACCGCTCTGGTAAAGATTTAGCCCGTTTTGTGGCAGAACAAGCAGAACAATTAGCCCCTAAAGATTTAGACAGTAACGATAAACTAAAAATTATCCTTTATAACGCTTACGAAGATTATCAACAAAGCAATGTAGGTAGAAGCCACCAGAATACTCAAATACGCACTTACGAAACCGGCACACTCAACCCCGCCGATGATAAAATGGTGGTCTATTTTACAGGACTGCACACCGCACTTAAAACACAAATTCAAACTGGACTTGCTACGATATTATTAAGTAAAAAAATTAAAGAAAATGGGAGTGTCAAAAAAAATATATTAAGTGCTGCAAAACTTAATATCCCTAATTGGGTACAAGAGGGCTTTATGGAGTATAGTGCCCAAGGCTGGACCGAAACGAGCAATCAAGCATGGCGAAGCCTCTTAGAATCTTACCCTAATTCAGATTTCTATCCCTTAACAAGAATAGATGAACAACTCTGTGGACAAGCCTTTTGGAAATATACCAAAGAGCGCTATGGCAACACTAAAGCTTTGCAATTCTTAGATGCGATTAAAGAAAAAGGAAGTATTAATAAAGCAACTAAAAAACTGTTCCAACTTCATGTCAATGCCTATTTTGACTCTTGTATGCGTTTTTTTAAAGAACAATATTTAGAAGATGCCTCAAACAAAACCTTTACACAAAGTAGCGATGCTATAGCACAAGTAAAAATACCACACGATGGAGCTAAGTTGAGCCGCTTTAAGGTGTCTCCACGGGGTGCCGACCTAGCCTATACCCTTTGGAAAGATGGCATTACTCAAGTGATCTTAAAACACTGTACCGGCGCACAACAAGAAGCCGTTATCCTTGAAACTGGAGAAAAAAATTACCAAGAACAAGAAGACCCCAATTACCCTCTCATAGCTTGGAGCAATACCGGTTACAAACTAGCCATACTTTATAAAAAAGCTAAAGGCTTACGTTTAAGAATTTATGACGCCACAAAAAGCAAAACCTATACTTATGTAGTGCCTAACAACCGTTTTGACCGTGCCTTAGGCATGGCTATTGACGAGGATAATAACAACATCATCTTATCGGCCATACGTAAAAGCCAAACCGACCTATACTACTTTACTACTAAAGGTTCAAGAATGAAAAACATTACCAACGACCTTTGGGACGATGTAGCACCGGCTTTTGTAACTGGAGGGCAAAAAAGAGGAATTCTATTTCTATCTAACCGCCCCAAAGCCAATATGGAAGTGCCCCTAGAAGCAAATCAAATGCCTACCGGTCCTCTAAATGCTTTTTTCTATAACACAACCACTAAAAGCCCTCAACTGTTTCGCTGCTCTGATGTAGCACCTAATGTAAAGATCAGTCAAGTGGGTCAGTACGGCCCCGACAACTTCAGTTATCTAAGCGATGCTAATGGTGTAAAAAATGAATATATTGTAGTGTTTGGACGTGACCAAAACAATAAAGACTCTGCCTATTGGGTGCCTGCTACCAATTATACCCATAGTATCTTACAACACCAATACAACCCCGCCGGAAACCTTACTGCTAAGGTGATTGAACAAGACGGTTATTATAATGTTTTTATTGAAAAATTTGTTGCCCCAAGTTCCAATTATAAAGGAGAAAAACTGAGCCAAGCACTGTTGGTAGAACAACATCAATCCAACCAATTTAACCCCTTGCCCAACCCTTTAGTGAAAGCACAAGAAGCTGCTCAACTGGATAATGCTTCATTCAATGATGAAGCCAGCAGTACCCACAACCTAACAGCAGCAAGCAGCAGCACTCCTGATAGTACATTTATAAAATTAAAAGCACAAAAAGCTAGAATAGGCTTTAAACCCAGTGCTGTATCGTTAAGTTTAGACAATAATATTTTATTTAACAGATACCAAGCGGCTGGCTTTAGTGGCGGCAGCTTTGCTAATCCTTCATTGGCAGGATTATTAAGCGTACACCTCAACGATGTACTAGAAGATTATAGATTTAGTGCAGGTTTCAGACTCCCCCTTGGCAATAGTGGTGCTACGTATTTTTTACAATTTGAAAATGTACGCCGTAAAATAGATTGGAATATTGCCTTCTTAAAAACAGCCAATAGCAATGCTTACAATTTAACCTTTACAGACACGAATGGTGCTGCACTATTTAGTACCTTAGGTATCGGCAAAACGAATACCTATATGCTTCAAGGTGCCCTATCTTACCCTTTGGAC
>JBDHYE010000072.1:0-6951 GCA_039811245.1 Chitinophagaceae bacterium
TGGACTCAAAATACTCATAGCTACGAGCAATAACAATTATAGATTTAAAACAAAACGAGCCGCAAAATACATAATGGCAGCGAAATCATTTCTATTTCTTAAATAATTATTCCATTTTAGGGTCATAATTTTTTCGTTTTAACTCAAAATGTTGCCCTAGATACACTTTCCGTACTTGCTCATCGGCAGCCAACTCTTCTGCTTTTCCGGCTTTAAGTATGGACCCTTGAAAAAGCAAATAAGCTCTATCGGTGATCGATAAGGTTTCTTGTACGTTATGGTCTGTAATTAAGATACCAATATTTTTATACTTCAAACGTGCTACAATAGATTGGATATCCTCCACAGCAATAGGGTCAATACCAGCAAAAGGTTCATCAAGTAAAATAAATTTAGGATCTACAGCTAGCGCCCTTGCAATTTCGGTACGCCTACGCTCACCACCACTCAACACATCACCGGGGCTTTTACGCACATGGGTAAGTCTAAACTCTTCTAATAAAGCATCTCTTTTATGTAGCTGCTCTGCTTTAGTAAGTTTTGTAAGCTCTAAAACCGCACCGATATTGTCTTCTACGGATAATTTTCGAAATACAGAAGCTTCTTGAGGTAAATAACCAATACCTTTTTGAGCCCTTTTATACATAGGCAACTGGCTTATGTCTTCTTGATCTAAATACACAAAACCAGCATCGGGCTTAACAATACCCACTACCATATAAAAAGAAGTGGTTTTACCGGCACCATTAGGGCCCAAAAGTCCCACCACCTCGCCTTGTTCCACCGTAAACGATACATCGTTTACAACTGTTCGAGAACCATATTTCTTAATTAAATTTTTAGCTTCTATTCTCAATTTTTACTCGTATTTATAATAATTGCACGAAGATAAGGAATAGATTTTGCAGAAAAATGATATTTTCCTGTATGAAATTAAAATATTGGAATTAATCCGAAACACTTACTAGATAAGCATTTCAAGCATTAAATAAGAAACAATATCAAAAAAATGTGCTAAAAACTTGCATGGTATTTTTATTACACTACATTTGTAGTCAAAATTAATTAACAACTTTTATGAAAAAATTAATCCTTTCATTGTTGGCTTGCGGTACTATTGCTGCTGCTAACGCTCAAGCTGGTAGCTGGTTATTATATGGTCAAGCTGGTATTACTGCTTCTTCTTTCGATGGTGCAACATCTACTACTGCAAATGCTATCAATTGGTATGCTACTCCAGGTTTGGGTTATCAATTTGACAATCATTGGACTTTAGGTTTGTATGCTAACTACAACAATGCTGGATCAAAAGCTGTAGGTGTAGGTATGCCTTGGGTTAGAACTAATGATTGGGGTACTGGCGTATTTGTACGTTATACTGAAAATTTAAATAAAATTTTCTCTGTGTTTGGTCAATTTAATGGTGGCTTCATTCACGGAAACACTACTTTAGATGGTAAAGTAGTAACCAACTCTCGTTACAATGGTTTCTCTTTATCAGTAGCTCCTTTTATCGCTGCTAATATCCATAAAGGTTTAGCATTAAACTTTGGTTTTGGTGGTCTTAGCTATGCTAACACTGCGTATGAAAACCAAAACAACTCAAACGGTACATTTGCTGTATCTTTTGGTAGCCAATGGAACTTTGGTATTTCTAAAAACTTTGGTGGTCGCAACCGTCGTATCCATCGTGAGCCAGGTACTGACCGTCACATGAAAAACTGGAGAGACGATAGCGGTGATGAGCCAAGAGGTAGAAAAGCGTCTAACGACGAAGAATAGTATTTTCAATACTTAAAAACATACATGCTTGAAATTGTTCAAAAGCAGTATAAAATAATAAAAAACCGACCATCTTAAATGGTCGGTTTTTTAATAAATACACTTATCTCTATTTTAATAAAATTATTGTTGCAACGATAATTCATTTAAAAGCATACGTTCTAACAACTCATGGCAGGCGCAAATCGAAAAACAGCAATGGTATTGTTTCTATTAAGACTTATCCGCTTAATGGTTTCAGTACTTACGTTATCTGTATCTGCTCAATATTTTGGAGTGGGCTTAGAGCGCGAAAGTTGGCTCTTAGCATTAAATTTTGTTACACTCATTCAATTAGCCCTTTGGGGACCCTTAAATGAAACGTTTAGAGCCAAATTTATTTTTATCAGAACAGCAGAAGGCACAGACGCTGCTCTGAGTAAAGGCGCATCGGTATTTTATTTTTCATTGTTTGTAATGGCTGTGGTAGTGGTAATATTTGAACTCATAGCCACACCCGTAGCGCACTTTATAGCTCCGGCTATTCAGCCTGAAGATATTCAATTACTCGTGGCGCTGTTGCGCATCACCTTGTGGACCGCCATCATCAACCAGGCATGCCAACTATTAATAAGTTTATTAAACACTTATGACTCGTTCTATTTACCCGAAATAAGTGCATTTATTTCAGGTATTATCAACCTAATACTGATTATTTATTTAAGTCCTATTATTGGTATTTATGCTTTTGTATGGGCACAATATGTAGCGCTATTATTGCTTTTAGCTGTGTTAATTTACCAAATAAAAAAGTCTAAAATACCTTTCTTTAAATTTAAAATTAACGGCTCTTGGAGCGCTACAAAACCCTTTATACTCTACGCCATTCCTTTTTTTCTACCCTATTTAGCCGGCCAAGCCAACAGTCTAGCCGAAAAAACATTAGCCAATTTGATAGGTCATAATAGTGTTTCTATTATCGACTATTCCAAAAAAATCAGTGATATCATTCAATCTGTGCTAAGTGGTGTATTAACAACACTTATGGTGCCTATTATTGCACAACATTTTAGTAAGAAGGATATCTCATCGAGTGTCAATGAAGCTTCAAGGTATTTACATTTGCTCTGTCTTGTACTCGCCTTAATAATACCCGGCTTATACTTTAATGCTCCTGAAATATGTACTATTTTATATAACAAAGGAAGCATTAGTATGCTGGACTTAACTAAAATTCAACAACTCATTCAAATTTATGCATTTAGTCTGTTAAGTATCTTTGCCTATCTTATTTTTGGGCTATTGCTGCTGGCTACAGAACAGAACAAAGTATATGCATTTTGGGGCTTAATAGCACAAATCGTAATGCTGGTATTCAATTTACTTTTTTATCAAAAATTTGAGCTTTACACGTTTGCTTTTGCACTTATAATATCCCATTCCATAAGTGCTTATTTTATGTGGAGGAAAATACCACTACCTAAAAAAGAGATCTTAAGTAGTAGTAGCCCTTATCTTATCCATTTTACTTTAGTGTTTGTAGCTACTTGGGTTTTATTGTTTTGGTTGCCCAACATTCAAAATACTTATCTATCCTTAGGCTTAAAAAGCAGCTCCATAATGATTAGTTTTGTGCTAATAGGTTGGGGGCTAAAATTGCCTGAAATTAAAAACTATAAACAGCTTTTGAACATCAATAAAAGTCCTAAAAGTGAGTAAACGCTATTTAAGTATTTTTCCAGAAGCAGAAAATGTACACTTGGTCAAAGATGTAGGCAGCCTTGCCTATGCACTGCATAAAACACATGCCTATCAGGCTACATTGGCTTGTTATAAAAACGGCGAATATCCTTACCTAGAACAAGAATTGAAAGGTCTAGAATTGGTTTTTATTAAAAAAATTAGTGGCAGTGCCTTTATAGATGTACTTCTATTTCTACTTTTTAATTGCTCCAAATATGATACAGTACAAGTTTTTCATTTTAGATTAAGGTCTTTAATATGGCTCTATTTTTTTAAATGTTTAAGAGGTTCAAAAGCACAAACTTATTTAAAACTTGATGCCAATGAGAAAGTGTTAGACTTTGCAACGAATAGTAGATTTATAAAACTTAAAAACTACCTACTTCAAAAGATAAACATTGTGAGTGCCGAAACACCCTATATGCAAGAAGCTTTTGCAAAACTATGGCAGCGCCCTATAATGCTTATCCCTAACGGTTTTTGGCTTGATAATGAAGACCCCTTCATATCTTTTTCAGAGAAAGAAAACACCCTACTCACTGTAGCCCGAATAGGAGCTCCAGAAAAAAACCACCCTTTGTTGCTTAATGCTTTTGCTAAAATAGCAGATAAGTTTCCTGATTGGCAACTGAAACTTTGTGGTCCTATTGATAAAAATTTTTACCCCTTTATAGAACAATATTTTAAAAACAACCCCAAGCTAAAAGATAGAGTACATTTTTTGGGCAATGTAGAAAATAGAACATTGCTTAAACAAGTATTTAATCAATCAAAAATATTCTGCCTTAGTTCTTTTATGGAGAGTTATGCCATCGTATTGGTAGAAGCGGCATTTGCGGGTTGTTATTTACTAAGTAGCAATATCATTTCTGCACCCTATCTTACCCATAATGAAACATTTGGTAGTATTTTTGAAAGCGACAACGAAACAGATTTGTGTAAAAAACTTGAAGCCATCATTTTAAAATTGCACTGCGGTTCAAAGTTATTATAGAACTCATTTTACTTGGCAAAAAATAGTTGAACCCATTGCTCAAAAACTAAACGAACATTAAGTTTATCGTGCTGCTTGACCTTTCAATAATCATTGTTAATTATAATTGTGGTGCCTACCTACCACAATGTATAGCTTCTATTTATGAAAAAACAGAAGCTCTATCTTTTGAAATAATTGTAGTAGATAATGGTTCTACAGACCATTCCATGGCAGCACTCCAAAATCAATTTCAAGAAGTGAAACTGATTTATAACCATCAAAATTTAGGTTTTGGAGCAGCGAATAATAGAGCCTTAAAAAGTGCTAAAGGCAAGTATCTCTTATTTTTAAACCCTGATACCCTATTACAAAATAATGCACTTAAACACTTATACGATTTTGCATTAAAAAAAGGAAACATCTTGGGTTGTTGTGGAGCAAACCTAATTGATGAAAACAAGCTAGAAGCCAATATTGGCGGTCATTTCCCTAGTTTAAAATTATTAATTTCCGATCTAGGTTTTAGGGTACTGTATCCTAAATATTATCAAAATAAATTATCGCTACTAAGTACCGCATCTCAACTCAAAGCGAATAGGCAGATTGATGCGGTATGTGGTGCTGCCTTATGGATTCAAAAAGATACAATGGAACAAATAGGAGCATTTGACGAGCAATTCTTTTTATACTTTGAAGATACCGACTTATGTTATAGGCTCCATAAAGCAGGTTATCAAAACTATATCGTACCTGAGGCGGAAATCATTCATGCCGAAAGCCTAGCCATATCAACAAATAGAAATGAAAAATGGAACCCTCAAAAGTTCAAATTTTTTGAAAATGGTAAGCAAACTTATTTCTATAAACACTATGGTACTCTTGTAGTTTTGATTGTAAAATGTATCTCTGTACTATTTGTTTTAAGCAGATGGATAGCCCATAGAGCAGCATTTAAAAACTATGTTTTAATGTTAAAATACTGCATTTTTGCAAATATTAAAAAAGGATTAAGACCCTAATGATTCAAAAGATTACAGCATTTATTAAAAACATTAATGGTCCTTTTTTACTCTTTTTGTTAGGAGTAAGCAACATAAAAATTCAAGTCAAATTTTTAGTGGTAATTGTTTATGCACTCTATCTACTCCTAACAAAACAATTTCAATTTAAGAAAAGAAGTAGCCTACCAGTGTATTTCTATTGTAGCATGGCGCTGCTGGGCATAAGCAGTGCTGCTGTAATAGGTGCTTTTAAGGAGCAGGGTTATTGGTTTACAGCATTGATGAGCTTGAGCTTGTGGCTTATGGGGGCTATTATTTTTATTATTCTACAGAACCGTACTCAACATTTAGATAGCCTAAAAGTAAGAAACAGTATTGATGCTTTTTTTATCATCAATCTCTGTATTTCAGTGTTACAGTTTTTACAAATGGTATGGGTCAGCAAGCACCCATTCCCTTACTGGTTTACAGGTCTTGATAATATTTATGGGGTATCTACCGGAGATCATCTGAACGGTATCTTTTTAGACAATAGTAGTGTCAATGCTTCAATATCCTTATTGGCTGCCCTATATTATGCAGTTCATAAACGTTATAAATGGGCGCTTATGCAAATTTTAATTTGCATGATGTGCACCAGCAATTTTAACATGCTAGTACTCATCAGCAGCTTAGCAATAGCCTTTGTAGTACTAAAACATCAACGAAAAGCTTTTGCCGCAATACTCTGCTTTAGTTTTTTAACCTACCTTATGGTATCCCCTTCTAACCTTCATTATATCCAAAAAAATATTTTAGGTATTGGAGCAACAGCACAAAATACAAGTGCTAAAAATAAGCTACCTGAACAACTCCCAACTTTTGAAACAACTACTAATACTCAAAAAAAAGAAACACATAGTACTGAAGAGAAAACAGAAGTGAAAAGCTTTGAAATGTTTAGCTGGAGACATATTGGGCATCAAAAAGCGATTTACCAAGATGCTCTATTTCCATACAAAAAAATATTAGCAGATTTTAAAGAGCCTGTACAACTTGCCTTAGGTTCGGCTTCTTTACATTATGAAGATCATAAAACTATTAACTACAAACCACTAAGAGACGCAATAACAAAATGGTACGGTATCCCTTATGATTCATTAGCCTTACAATATGTGCATCAACCCGGCAAACTCATCTATCTTAAAAACACATTGGCTTATTGGCTTAGTAACCCAACACAAATGCTAATGGGTACTGGCGCCGCCAATTATTCTTCTAAAATGGCGCTCAAAGCTACCGGATTAAATTTGCAAGGTACTTATCCCAATACTTATACTTACTTGAACAAAGCCTATTTTGAAAATACTTTTTATGTTCATCTTTTTTATTGGTCAAAAACAGATCAACACCGCTCTAGTTTAAACTATCCTGGCTCTGTTTACGGTCAAATATCGGGTGAATATGGTATTCTTGGCCTACTAATCTTTA
>JBDHYE010000073.1:0-6876 GCA_039811245.1 Chitinophagaceae bacterium
TTTTTTATTTTTCCCATAAAGAGAAACAATTGGTATTTGAGTATCACTATCTTTACCATTTTTTATAGTGGCACCGGCATCGGCAGTACCTCTAAAACCATGTTCAGGAACAAATATCTTAACTACATTTATTTGTTTTTTTAATAAAGTATCAAGAAGTAACGTTTGATTGATTTCTGAACTTTGATTGATCACGAGGCCTACTTTATGATGATTAAGTAGGGGTAAATAGGCTTCTATTTGATAGGCGCCCGGTAGTACTTTTGCACTTTGAGCAAACAAACATTTAGGAGAAATAAAATACAGGAAACTAAATAAAGCTGCTTTTAATAAAAAATATCTCATTATATTAACAATAATCATGTAAAGATAAGAAAGAAAGGCAGTACCTTGCGGCACAAAAATTATATAAAATAATGACACAAGTAAAAAATGGCGATAAAATACGCATTCACTATCATGGTAAATTAAACGATGGCAGCACTTTTGATTCTTCAGAAGGAAGAGAGCCTTTAGAGTTTCAAGTAGGTAGTGGTCAAGTGATTAAAGGTTTTGATGAAGGCGTGTTAGCAATGAGTGTAGGCGAGAAAAAAACAATCGTTATTCCGGCTAAAGATGCTTATGGAGAACCTTCAATGGAAAACGTTTTTGAGCACCCACGAAGCAATTTTCCTGCCGATATTACACCAGAAGTAGGTATGCAACTTTATATGAGTGACCAAGATGGTAACAATTTTCCAGTGATGATAAGTGCTCTTACCGATACTGCTGTGGTACTTGATGCTAATCACCCTTTAGCTGGTAAGGAATTGACTTTTGATTTGGAGTTAGTAGAAATACTTTAATACCACCTAATTAAAAATGCCTTTATGTAAAACACATAAAGGCATTTTTATGAATAAACAAAATAAATAGTGTATTTGAAAAAAAATAGTAGGTCTAATGAATATATTTTATGATAAAAAAACCTACTTTTGCACCTCGTAAAAAAATCACGATACTTAAAAAATAAATTAAATTACAATGGCAGACTTACGCTTACAGCGCAATTTTGGAATCGCCGCACACATTGATGCCGGTAAAACGACTACTACAGAACGTATCCTTTATTATACCGGTGTAAACCATAAAATTGGAGAAGTACACGAAGGTGGTGCTACCATGGACTGGATGGCACAAGAGCAAGAAAGAGGAATTACAATCACTTCGGCAGCCACTACTTGTTTTTGGAATTTCCCAACACAACAAGGTAAAGTGTTACCCGATTCTCAAAAATATAAATTTAACATCATCGATACTCCAGGTCACGTGGATTTTACCGTAGAGGTAGAGCGTTCAATGCGTGTATTAGATGGTCTTGTAGCTTTATTCTCTGCTGTAGATGGCGTAGAACCACAATCTGAAACCGTATGGCGTCAAGCTAACCGTTATAGAGTACCAAGGATAGGGTTTGTAAATAAAATGGACCGTATTGGTGCAGACTTTTTAATGGTGGTACAACAAGTACGTGATATGCTTGGTGCAAAAGCTGTTCCGCTGCAACTACCTATTGGTGCAGAAGATAACTTTAAAGGTGTGGTAGATTTAGTTACAATGAAATCTATTGTTTGGGACGATGCTACACAAGGTATGACCTATGTAGAAGGTGAAATCCCTGCAGATATGCTTGATGAAGCCAATAAATATCGTGCTGAGCTTGTAGAAGCGGTAGCAGAATATGATGAAGCCTTAATGGAAAAATTCTTTGAAGATCCCAATTCTATCTCAGAAGCAGAAATTCATGAAGCGATCCGTAAAGCAACTATTGATTTAAGCATTATCCCAATGTTATGTGGTTCTTCATATAAAAACAAAGGGGTTCAAAAAATGTTGGATTGTGTGATTCGTTACCTCCCTTCTCCAATGGATGTAGAAGCTATTGAAGGTACAGACCCTAACGATGCTGAACAAAAATTATTAAGAAAACCAGATGCTAAAGAACCATTTGCTGCATTGGCTTTCAAAATTATGACCGACCCATTTGTAGGTAGATTAGCCTTCTTTAGAGTATATTCTGGTCATCTAGATGCTGGTTCTTATGTATTAAATGTACGTTCTGGTAAAAATGAACGTATTGCAAGAATTATGCAGATGCATGCCAACAAGCAAAACCCCATCGATTTTATTGAAGCAGGTGATATTGGTGCAGCGGTAGGGTTTAAAGACATTAAAACTGGGGATACACTTTGTGATGAGAAGCATCCTATTGTATTAGAAAACATGTTCATTCCTGAGCCTGTAATTGCGATTGCAATTGAGCCTAAAACACAAGCCGACGTGGATAAAATGGGTATGGCGATTGCAAAATTAGTAGAAGAAGACCCTACATTACGTGTTAATACAGATGAAGATACTGGTCAAACCATCTTAAAAGGTATGGGAGAATTACACCTTGAAATTATTCTTGACCGTATGAAACGTGAATTTAAAGTAGATGTAAATCAAGGAGCGCCTCAAGTAGCTTACAAAGAAGCATTTACTGCAATGTTTGCTCATAGAGAAACGTATAAGAAACAAACTGGTGGTAGAGGTAAATTTGCCGATATCCAGTTTGAAATAGGCCCTGCTGACGAAGAGTTCTTAAAAGAAGGAAAAGGTTCTTACCAATTTATCAATGATATCTTTGGTGGTTCTATCCCAAGAGAGTTTATCCCTGCTATTCAAAAAGGTTTTGAATCTGCAATGACAAACGGTGTATTAGCTGGTTTCCCAGTTGAAAACATGCGTATCCGTATTTTTGATGGTTCATTCCATAATGTGGACTCAGATTCTATGTCATTTGAATTATGTGCCCGTGCTGGTTTCCGTGAAGCAGGACGTAAAGCTAAGCCCGTGTTATTAGAGCCTATCATGAAGGTTGAAGTATTAACTCCAGACCAATATATGGGTGATGTAACAGGTGACCTTAACCGTCGTAGAGCGATGTTAGAAGGTATGGATAGCAGAAACAACTTACAAGTGATTAAAGCAAAAGTACCATTGAGTGAAATGTTTGGTTATGTAACCCAACTTCGTTCATTATCATCTGGTCGTGCATCTTCTACCATGGAGTTTAGCCACTATGCTCAAGCACCTAAAAATATAGAAACAGAGGTGGTTGCTAAAGCTGGTAAAAAATCTATTGAAGAATAGTATTAATAGTTTAATTAGAAAAAAGGCAGTATCAAGTTAAGATGCTGCCTTTTTTAATAAAATTGATTAAGTATAAACGAAATTGTACTTCAGCATACGTAAATCAATTCAATGAATACAATGATTATTTGCGTTCGCCAATCTGCTGACGCCACATAGCATAATAAAGCCCTTTTTCGGCAAGCAGTTCTTGGTGTGTACCTGTTTCGGCTACAAGTCCTTTTTCAAGCACCAAAATTCGATCTGCATGCATAATAGTAGATAAGCGATGGGCAATCATTATCGTAATGTAATTGCGCCCATGGCTAATATCTTTTATCGTATTTGAAATTTCAGTTTCAGTTATAGAATCTAATGCTGAGGTAGCTTCATCAAAAATCAATAGTTTCGGTTGGCGCAGTAAAGCACGAGCAATTGAAATTCTTTGGCGTTCACCTCCTGATAGTTTTAAACCTGCCTCACCAATAACAGTATCTAAGCCTTTTTCAGCTCTTTGCAAAATCGTACTACAAGCTGCTTTGCGGAGCACTTCCTCAAGTTGCGCATCACTAGCTGTAGGATTTACAAAAAGTAAATTCTCTTTTATAGTACCTGAGAATAATTGTGATTCTTGACTCACAAAACCTATTTGTTGCCTAAGCAGGTCAAAATCGATTTGAGTTCCAGAACTATTATTATACAAAATCTCGCCAGAATAAGGTGTATATAAGCCTACCAACAACTTTACCAAACTTGTTTTACCAGAACCCGAAGGACCAACGATAGCAATCGTTTCACCTTTTGTAACTTTAAAATTAATCTGTTCAAGTGCAAAACCTTGAGCCGATTTATGTTTAAACGAAACATCATTAAATTGGAGTGTTTCAATTTGATCAATGACGATAGGATTTTGTGGTTTTTGTTCTACTGGTTTTTGGAATAAGGTATGGATATTTTCAAGAGAGGCTTCCGCTTCACGATAGGATAAGATTACATTACCTAACTCTTGTAATGGACCAAAAATAAAAAAAGAGTAAAAATGCATTGTCATTAATTGCCCTATCGTTAGCGCCTTATGGAAAACAAAATACAAGAGTGTAAAAATGATAATTTGCTGTAATAAGTTTACAAAAGTACCTTGTACAAAGCTTATCGAGCGGATACGTTTTACCTTACTTAATTCTAGTTTCAATATTTTAAAAGTGCCAGAATTTAAGCGTTTAATCTCTTGTTCTGTTAAGCCTAAACTTTTTACTAATTCAATGTTGCGTAAAGATTCTGTAGTACTGCCTGCTAAAGCATTTACCTCTGAAACAATATTTTTTTGAATACTTTTAATACGTTTGCTCAGCATATTCATCAACACACTTAAAATACCTGCTCCTAAAAAATAGATTAAAGGCAACCAAGGGTTTAAGCTAAACGAATAAACAATTACAAAAACAATTCCAACAAGCGTAACAAACAAGATGTTTACAAAATTGGAGATGAATTTTTCACAGTCTGCTCGTACCTTTTGGAGTATTGATAAGGTTTCTCCGCTGCGTTGATCTTCAAAATCTTGAAAAGGTAATTTTAAAGCATGGCGTAAACCATCGGTAAAGATGGCAGCCCCAAATTTTTGAATAATCACATTTACCGTATAATCTTGAAACGCTTTAGCTATCCTACTGATCATGGCTACAGCGATAACCATACCCAATGCGGCTAATACCCCTGTGATAAACTCTTTTTCGGTATAATGCTGCGCTTGTTTACCATATTGATCAATCAAATAATGACCAAAAATATAAGGGTTTAAAAGCGAAAAAATCTGATTGATGGCTGCTAATAACAAAGCAAGTAAAATTAGATTTCTATTGGGTTTTAAATATTGAAGTAATAATTTCATAAAAAATAAGCCTACAAATATCGAGATAAAAAATAATCTAAAGCCTTAAAATATATTTAATGAAGATGAACTTACGATAAATTTGTTCATTATAAAATAAAATGTTTATATTTTTTTGAAAAAAAATTAGGAATACCTAACTTTGTATTTTGAAATATAAGACTATAATGTCTAAAAATAATACCGATAACTCTTTAAGTGAGGTACACCAAAGCATAGACCCTTCTTTAAAAAAGAGTCCTTGGAAACGTTTTCTTGCGTTTTTAGGTCCTGCTTATTTAATCAGTGTAGGCTATATGGATCCGGGCAACTGGGCTACAGATATTGCTGGGGGAAGTGCATTTGGTTATACCTTAATATGGGTGCTTCTAATGAGTAATATCATGGCATTATTGCTCCAATCGCTTAGTGCCCGTTTGGGTATCGTAAGAGGCAAAGACCTCGCTCAATGCAATCGCTATTATTATCCTAAAAAACTCAATTTTATTCTATACCTATTGGCAGAGTTAGCCATAGCAGCTTGCGATTTGGCCGAAGTATTGGGTATGGCTATTGGTTTAAATTTATTATTAGGGATACCCTTGTTATGGGGTGTAGGTATTAGTGTATTAGATACCTTTTTACTGCTTTATTTACAGAAATTAGGAATCCGAAAGTTAGAAGCCTTCATTATTACTTTAATCAGTATTATCGGGCTCTGTTTTTGGATTGAAATGTTAATGGTTAAACCCTCTGTAGCGGCAATAGCAGAAGGATTTATCCCTAAAATACCCAATAAAACGGCATTATATTTAGCTATCGGTATAATAGGTGCTACTGTTATGCCTCATAATCTTTATCTCCACTCAGCATTGGTCCAAACACGTAAAATAGGTAAAGATGAACGTTCTATCTGTAAAGCGATTAAATATAATTTTATTGATAGTAGCATAGCGCTGAATCTAGCATTTCTAGTCAATGCAGCCATACTGATACTTGCAGCAGCAGTATTTCATAAATCGGGCTTACACAATGTAGCATCAATGGAAGAAGCACATCAGCTCTTAGCACCCATGTTAGGCAATGAGTGGTCATCACATCTATTTGCAATCGCATTAATAGCAGCAGGACAAAGTTCAACAATTACGGGTACATTGGCAGGTCAAATTGTAATGGAAGGTTATTTAAACCTCAGAATTAACCCTATTATAAGGCGTCTAATTACTCGCCTATTGGCTGTTGTACCCGCTGTATTAGTAATCATGATTTTGGGAGAACAAGAAGTAAATGCGATGCTAATTTTTAGCCAAGTACTCTTGAGTATGCAGTTAGCTTTTGCCATCATACCTTTAATTCATTTTGTAAGTGATAAACAAGAAATGGGTGTCTTTGTAATCAATCACAAAACAAAAATTGCCAGTTGGTTAGTAGCCAGTATTGTAATCTCATTAAATTTGTGGCAGCTATTTGAAAGTGCAAAAGATGGTTTTATACAGAGTGACACTTTATGGCAAAAAGTATTGATACTATTATTCTTTGTAGCTTTTATAGTATTATTAGCCACTACGCTATGCTACCCTTTCTTTTTAAAAGCAAAACATATAGATAAGCGTTTTGGAGTACACGTAAGGAACTGGGATTTTGAACAAATTAATAGTGCTAAAAGTTTTCAAAAAATAGCCTTGTCTATTGATTATAGTAAAAATGACCAAGCCATTCTAGCGTATGCTTGTGCGTTGGCACAAGCCAATACTACGTTTATATTAATTCATATTGTTGAAAGTGCGCCAGCTAAAGCTATGGGCGAAGAAAGTTTAGATTTCGAAACTCAGGAGGATATGCGTATGCTAGATGAG
>JBDHYE010000074.1:0-6872 GCA_039811245.1 Chitinophagaceae bacterium
TCGCTCCCCGTCACGCTTGCTTAATTTACCATTCCCATCAGGTTTTAAGATTAAGGGGAGGTGCGCCCATTGAGGCATTTGCGCTTCCCAACCTAAATATTTCCAAAGCAATAAATGTACTGGTGCACTAGGCAACCATTCTTCTCCTCTAAAAGCATGACTTATTTGCATAAAATAATCATCTACTACTACTGCCAGGTGGTAAGTAGGCATTCCATCTGCTTTAAGCAAAACCTTATCATCTACTAAATTAGTATCAAACTGTACCTCGCCACGTATTAAATCTTGAAAAACTACTGTTTCATTCTCTGGCATTTTAATACGTATAACATGAGGGGCATTGGCAGCCAATAATTGTTCAACAGTTTCTTTTGGCAAGCTTAAAGAATTTCTCATATACATTCTTGTACGCTTATCGTATTGTGCGCTATAACCATCGTCTTTGTATTGCTCTCGCATCTTTTCGAGCTCTTCGGCAGTATCAAAGGCAATATAGGCTTGACCTTGTTCTACCAACTGTAAGGCATATTGGCGGTACATTGCTTTTCTTTCACTCTGCCTATAGGGTCCGTATTCACCGGGTTTCTCCGGACTCTCGTCTGGCTCTAAACCACACCATTTTAAGCATGCCACAATATAATCTTCTGCACCTGGCACAAAACGGCTTTGGTCGGTATCTTCTATACGGAGTACAAAATCACCCCCTTGCTGTTTGGTAAATAAATAATTATAAAGCACGGTTCTTACTCCGCCTAAATGTAATGCACCTGTAGGACTGGGTGCAAACCTAACTCTTGTTTTCCTTTGAGACATATTGGGTGCAAAGGTAAAATTTTTAGCCTTGAGAAAAACATTAAAATCTCTTAAATCAAAGCGAAAAGAATAAGAAATAATATTGACCAACTGGATATGCACATATCAACTCTTAGCACTTATCTTTGTAGTTTAACTCCAAAGTATCGTTATGGTATTCCAAAAGCAGGGACTATCTGAAGAGACCCTTATAGCACTTTATAAAGCACTACAAAAACCACGACTTATTGAAGAAAAAATGTTAGTACTCTTACGTCAAGGGCGTATTAGCAAATGGTTTAGTGGGATAGGTCAAGAGGCTATAGCCGTAGGAGCTACTATGGCTTTAGATGCCGATGAATATATCTTTCCACTGCACCGTAATCTAGGTGTTTTTACAGCACGCCAAGTACCCTTTGCAAAACTGTTTAAACAATGGCAAGGTGCTAAAGATGGTTTTTCAAAAGGAAGAGAACGCTCTTTTCATTTTGGCACTAATGCTTATCATATCTGTGGTATGATATCGCATTTAGGGCCGCAACTAGCACTAGCCGATGGTGTAGCTCTAGCACATCAATTAGATCAAGAAGCCAAGGTAGCACTAGCTTTTAGTGGCGATGGAGGGACTAGTGAGGGCGATTTTCATGAAGCATTAAATGTAGCTGCGGTATGGGGTTTACCTGTAATCTTTATTATTGAAAATAATGGCTATGGTTTAAGTACTCCTGTAAATGAGCAATATGCTTGTAAAAATCTAGTAGATAAAGCCATAGGTTATGGTATGAAAGGCCTACAGATAGATGGTAATAACATACTTGAAGTATATCAAAGTGTAAAAGAGGCGCGTGCTTACTGTATTAAAGAGCAAAAGCCTATATTGATAGAATGTATGACCTTTAGAATGAGAGGGCATGAAGAAGCTAGTGGTGTAAAATATGTACCCAAAGAATTGTTTGAAATTTGGGAAAAGAAAGACCCAATAAGCAATTACGAACAATTTTTAATTCAAGAACAACTGCTAACACCTGAACTTATTGACGCCATTAAAAGTGAAATCCACAAAGAGATAGAAGCAGGTATTCAAGAAGGTTTTGCAGCACCAGAAATAGTAGCTCATACTGATGAAGAGCTAAATGATATTTATAAAGCACACCAACAGATTATTGTTGCGCCTAGTGAGCTTAGCGACCTAAAAGAAATAAAAATGATTCAAGCCATTAGTGATGGTTTAGACATTGCTATGGAAAAATATCCTCAGTTGGTATTAATGGGTCAAGATATTGCTGAGTATGGAGGTGCCTTTAAAGTAACCGAAGGTTTTGTACAGCGTTATGGCAAAGCACGTGTACGCAATACCCCTATTTGTGAGAGTGCTATAGTAGGCGCTGCACTAGGGCTCTCCTTAAAAGGTAAAAAGGCGATGATGGAAATGCAGTTTGCCGATTTTGTGAGTGTAGGCTTTAACCAAATCGTCAATAACCTTGCAAAAATTTATTACCGTTGGGGTCAAAATGCCGATGTGGTTATCCGTATGCCTACGGGTGCGGGTGTAGGAGCGGGGCCCTTTCATAGCCAGAGTAATGAGGCTTGGTTTGTACACACTCCCGGCTTAAAAATACTTTATCCTTCAAACCCAGTAGATGCCAAAGGCTTACTACTTGCAGCTTTTGACGACCCTAACCCAATTCTGTTTTTTGAACATAAGGCCTTATACCGCAGCCTAAGCATGCAAGTGCCAATAGGCGATTATCAAATAGAAATTGGCAAAGCCCATACTGTTTTACAAGGAGAAGATATCAGTATCATAAGTTATGGTGCAGGTGTACATTGGGCATTAGAATATGCTCAAGCACACCCTGAATTGTCTATTGAATTACTAGATTTAAGAAGTTTATTGCCCTTAGATTATGAAGCTATCAAAAACTGCGTAGCTAAAACGGGTAAAGTGTTAGTACTCCATGAAGACAGCCTAATTGGAGGTATTGGGGGAGAACTAGTGGCATGGATTAGTGAACATTGTTTTGAACTGTTAGATGCTCCACCCCTTCGTTGTGCCAGCCTAGATACTCCTATTCCTTTTGCTATACCTTTAGAAAAAAATTATTTAGCCAAAAGTCGTTTAGATGAATATATACAGAAGCTCTTAGCTTATTAAATTGATCTATTTTACTAGAAAACAATTATCATTGAACTTTCAAAAGAATTAAACTGCATGAAGCATCTACCCAATATATTAACGCTTAGCAACTTATTTTGTGGCTGTATAGCCATTTGTTTTGCCCTAAACTCACAACCCTATTTAAGTTATATCGGTACAGAAGAAGCGCCTTATTGGATAACAGGGACAGAACAAAGCCAATGGGCTGGTATAATGATAGGCATTGCAGCTTTATTTGATGTATTAGATGGTTGGTGTGCTAGAATGCTCAACATTTACTCACCTATTGGTAAAGATTTAGACTCTCTGGCCGATATCGTAAGCTTTGGAGTAGCGCCGGCAGCTATAATGTTTAAAATGCTATGGGCAGCTAATATAGCACAGCCAGATGCTCTAACTGTTAGCATGTGGAGTACTAGTCCTGCATTTTTAATTGCCTGTTTTGGTGCTTTACGCTTGGCTAGATTTAATGTATTTTCCAAATCAGGTTCAAGTTTTGAAGGTATACCCATACCCGCTATAGGCATACTCATCGCATCGTTTCCTTTTATTAATGCCTACCAACCTAATATCGGTATTTTATTTAAAAATACTTGGCTCTTATATGGCATTATTGCATTATGCTGTGCGCTAATGGTGTCAAAAATGCCCTTCTTTAAGTTAATCCCTAAAAGCTGGCAAATGAAACATCTTTTGCCACGGATAATTATTATTCTAACAGCACTTATAGGATTCTTGCTTATAGGTTGGGCAAGTATTCCTTTAGTATTTTTAATGTATGTGGTACTTTCTTTATTTTATAAAGATCAGACCGCCATTACTAACGAATAGCAAGACTCTACTATGGTTTTACAAAAAGCGCTTTGAGCTCTACAGCATCATCTACTTTCATTTTTCCACCCAAGATTAACCTCAACTGTCTGCGGCGGAGTGCACCATTGTATTTTTCTTTTTCCTCATCGGTTTCGGGTATGAGCTCTGGTACTTTTAAAGGCACACCTTCTGCACTTAAAGATACAAAAGTAAAATAGGCTTCATTGCTTAGATATTTTTTCTGTGCTTGTAAATCTTCACCAGTTACACTAAGATATACCTCCATTGAGCTATTAAAAGAACGTGTTACTTTAGATTCTATAATTAATATATTGCCTAGTTTTATAGGGTGATGAAAGGATACATTATCTACAGAAGCGGTAACTACAGGAGTATTACATAATTTCATAGCAGATATTGCTGCTGCAATATCCATCCAATGCATCAATCGGCCTCCCATTAGGTTGACCAAGGTATTGGTATCGTTGGGCAGTACCAACTCGGTCATGATGTTTACCGTATCTTTAGCATATTTTGATGCACTCATATTCTTGAGAATTTAAAATGAAATAAGAAGTGCAAATTTAGACCTTAGATTATTTTTTCAAGCTTATCCAAAAGATAAAAAAATAATTAAAATGATACAGATTAAATTATCCTAAAAACTTTAATGGTGCCAAGCATTGTATTCCTCGCGGCTTATTATTTTATACTCTTTAGGAATTTCAAATAAACTGTTATCGAGTGGCATAGAAAGGATACGCTCAAGAGTAGCGTGAATAATGCTCCCATCAGCATTTTGTAAAGTATATTCTAAAGGTAAATACTGAAAACTTGAAAAAGTTTCAAATAGGTATGGGTTATTTATCCGCCACTCTTTAGTGTAATATATGGTAAAGGGGTTCAAATGATTGCAGTCTAGCTGTGCCTTAAATGTTTTAAACTGAGCAATACTTTTTAGCTCTGGGCTTTCATTCTGCAATACATAATGACTACATTGTTTTAATGTTTTTTCAAATTCTAAATGATCATTCTGAAGCGCAAAATTTTTATCGCCTAGGTTAATAAAGGTATAGCTGGCGCCTTGAAGTTTAAAAAGTTGGGTTCTCGTATATCCTCCTTCTAGCTGTAATTGTTTCAAAACGGCATTTCCTTTTAAATAAAGCTTCATAGTACCATGCAAAACTGTAGGCTTTACATTTAAACTATTAGTACTAATATTAACTTTATACACGATTTCCCCTTCTACAAATTGCTTTTGTGCAGCAGCTTTTGTAGCAAAAAAAAACATAAGAATCATTAAGGAGTATGATGCTATTTTATGTATTTTAAAGTATCTCATTCTAGACCTATTCTATCACTAAGGTAGGATATTTTTTATAAAAAAAGTGCTGTGTAAGGTTTACACAGCACTTATAAGTATCAAACAATAATTATTATTGTCTTGTAATTTTTTTAGTAGCAATTACATTGCCTTTACTATCGGCGATACGCATAACATAAATACCAGAAGGCATATCTGAACTAAAATCACAACGTGCACTTGAGTTATTTGTAACTTTATATACACCTACTAATTTACCAATTAGATTATAAAAGGCTATTGATTTAACATCAGCAGAAGGGCTATACACTACATCTACATAATCATTAGCAGGATTTGGGAAAATAGCGATATCATTATCTTTAATAATGCTTGTTTTAATACCTGTAGCATCTTTATAACCTACAAAAACAGCTTTAGTAATAGCGCCACCACCAGACGAAACATCTAATACAAGCGTAGCTTTTGTGTTATTTGAAGCGGCATCGCCATCATAATCTACTTTAAAATTGCCAAATTGACCAGGTGTCATAGCAGCAGAATTGAAGGTTTTAGTACCATCTTTTAGACCTGTAGTAGTAGCACTATAACAGTTACCACTAGGTTCACATACGCTACCTAAGGTCCAACCAGCATCTAAGTTTAAAGCGCTTACTCTCCAATCTAAAACAATGCTTGAGGTAGAGGTATTCGTAGCTTTAATATTGATATCTACAGTATATCCGCCAGGTATCCAAGCCGTTTTTGAGGTGTCTTTATCTAGTTTAAATACATCGGCATAAGCACTAGTGCTTAATCCCATTGTTGCTATCAAGCCCGCTATTATGGAAAATTTTTTCATAATTATTCAAATTTTATACTCGCAAGATAACTTATTTTCTAACATTATTGTCTTTTTAGTTGAAAAAAAACGTTAAAAATTAAAAAAAATATGATAAGTATTAAATTTCTAGCTTTTTGTAACTTGCTCCATCTATTTGATATATAACACATGAATTTATCGAAACATAAGCACAAACGTGTTTTTACTTTTTTAGCTTCTGGACTCTTACTCTTCAGTGTAGGCATGTTTATACAGGCACAAAGACCCAATCCTTATTTTGAACTCTCTAAAAATCTTGAAATTTTTACCAATATTTTTAAAGAGCTCAACACCTATTATGTGGACCCTATTGAACCCGGCAAACTCACCAAGGTAGGGATTGATGCCATGTTAAGCGATTTAGATCCTTATACCAATTACATAACAGAATCGGATATTGAAGATTTTGAATTTATGACTACTGGCAAATATGGAGGTATTGGCGCCGCCTTAAAGCAAACAGACAAAGAAACCTATATTGGAGAAATATATGAGGGCAGTCCCGCACAAAAATATGGTCTCAAGACAGGAGACCAGCTTATAAGTATTGACAATAAAAATGTTGATAGTAAAAGTATAGACGATATTAGCTTGTTGCTAAAAGGCAGTAAAGGCACTAAAGTATTGATTAAAGTAAAAGATGCACTTAATGGTAAAGAAATTACTAAAGAAGTGGTACGAGGAGAAATAGAAATATCGAATATCCCTTATGCCGGTTTAATGGGTGCACAGAATGATTTAGCGTATGCTAGAGTTTCTCAATTTACTCAATTTAGTGCTAAAAATTTAAGAAAAACATTAGACAGTTTAAAAGGAATTAATCCAAAATTAAAAGGGGTTATGTTAGACCTGAGAGGCAATCCTGGCGGACTGTTAGACGAGGCTGTAGAAATGTGTAACCTATTTATAGATGCAGGGCAATT
>JBDHYE010000075.1:0-6765 GCA_039811245.1 Chitinophagaceae bacterium
CTAATGCCTAAAATAGAAAGGCTATACCCCAATAATTTCTTAAAAATTTGCATTTCTCTTTTCTGTATTTAGCTCTAAAAGTATAAAAGATGCTGGATATTGCAAAGGTTTTCTTAAAAAAATCAAAGAAAAATTGATAATAAGATTAAAATGCTTTCCAACCCTGTGCTGTTAATGGGTGCTTATTCCCTTGTTTGGTAATCAAATGTGCTCCTTCGTTTGCGGCACAGATATGCCCGATAACACTTATTTGTTCTCTTAAAAGAATTTTATCATAATCTTTTTGGTCTATGGTAAAGAGGAGTTCATAATCTTCACCTCCATTAAGAGCGCATGATGTGCCGCTTAAACCAAATTCCATAGCCATCTCTTTTGTTTCATTATGGATAGGTAGTTTTTCATCATAAAGGGTACAACCTACATTGCTCTGTTTACAAATATGTAGTATGTCAGAACTTAATCCGTCGCTAATATCCATCATCGCCGTGGGTTGGATATCGTTTTGTTGTAACCATTCTACGATGTCCATGCGTGCTTCAGGTTTGAGCTGCTTCCCTACAATATGGGCTTTCTCTTTTAGATCGGGTTGTAGATTTGGGTTTTCTAAAAATATTCTTTTCTCTCGTTCTAGCAGTTGCAGCCCCATATAGGCGGCGCCAAGGTCACCCGATACACAGATTAAATCATTTATTTTAGCCCCGCTTCTGCTAACAAATTGATCTGTTTTAACTTCACCAATTGCTGTTACACTTATTGTAAATCCTTTAGGAGAGTTGCACGTATCACCACCTATTAAGTCAACATTATAATGCCTGCAAGCAGCATACACACCTTCATAAAATTCTTCAAGTGCTTCTACAGATATACGGTTAGATACTGCAATGCTTAAAGTAACATGTGTGGCATGGGCCATCATAGCACAAATATCCGAAACATTTACGGCTATCGCTTTATAACCTAAATGTTTTAGTGGGCAATACATAAGGTCAAAATGTATGCCTTCAACGAGCATATCGGTACTTACCACACACTGTTTGCCATATTGGTCTATTACAGCAGCATCGTCACCAATACTTAATAGCGTACCAGCTTGTACAGTGTCGTTATTTCTACTTAAATGCTCTATTAATCCAAATTCTCCCAGTTGATTGATTTCTGTACGTTGTTCCATTGAGACGTTTTATCGTTTTATAAAATGCAAAAATACGCTGCATTGGCTAATGAAACCTTGCAGCGTATTTTATTTAAAAGAATATTTTTTTAAGTATTAATTAGGCATTGTTACTATGGGTAGTTCAAAAGTTCCTTCTTTTACGTTAAACCCTCCAGGACCAGACATTGTAAATTCACCCGAAATACTTGTTTCGCTTAATTTGGTAATTTTAATTTCTCCAGAGCTTGCGTTTACTGTTACACTGCTGCCCGTTGCTTTGTAGCTGATACTCGTATTATCAGTACCTACGGTATAGGTGCCAATATTATTGGTTTTGGTGATTAAGGTAAACCCTTCTTTATTATTGGCATTGGTATAACCTACCATATACCATTCTTTGTTGGAAGAGTCTATCTTTTTCCAATAGGCATTGGAGTATGTGGCGTCAAATTTTACTTCATTTACTACAGCACTAAATTTACCGCTAGGTATTTCTTTGGGTTTACCATCATCATAGAATGGGTTCGTTCCGGTTTGTTTATCGCCAGAGTTATACTCACCTTTACTGCAAGATTGTAATTGTAAACTAGCCAATGCAAATAGTGCGATACTAAAAGCGTAGAATATTTTTTTCATAATAACTAAAGCCGTTAATTTTTATTCAATTCGTAAAGATAGAAATAAATTTTACGGATACAAGGTTATGGATAAAATTATTTTTTTAATTGTATTTGTAATTCTTCAAGTTGGTGTGCATCAATAGCTGCTGGCGCTTCAATCATGATATCTCTACCGGCATTATTTTTGGGGAAGGCCATAAAATCTCTAATGCTTTCTTGCCCTCCAATTAGAGCACACAAACGGTCAAAACCTAAAGCGATGCCACCGTGTGGAGGCGCTCCATATTCAAAAGCACCTAATAGGAATCCAAATTTTTCTTGAGCTTCTGTAGCGCTAAAGCCCAATGCTTTAAACATTTTCTCTTGTAAATGTTTTTGGTGAATTCTTATTGAGCCACCACCTATCTCAGTGCCATTGAGCACTAAATCGTATGCATTGGCTTTAATTTGAGCATAAGGGTGTTCAAAATATTTTTGACCACTAGGGATAGAGGCTTCATTTTGAATCATAATATCAATATGATCTGGTTTAGGAGCCGTAAATGGATGATGTTTTGCCACCCAACGATGCGCTTCTTCATCGTATTCAAACAATGGAAAATCTACCACCCATAAGGCTTTAAAGTTTTGAGGGTCTCTTAGGTTGAGCCGCTTACCCATTTCTAAACGTAATTCACTCATAGCTTTCCGGGTTTTGAGCTCTGTACCTGCTAAGAGTAGTATTAAATCGTTTGGTTTTGCTTTGCAAAATTGCGCTATCTGTTCTAATTGTTGAGGGTTAAAAAATTTATCTACACTACTTTTAAAGCTACCATCTTCTAGACACTTGATATAGAGTAAACCCGTCATGCCAATTTGAGGTCTTTTTACCCATTCGGTCAGTTTATCAGTCTGTTTACGGGTATAATTTGCCGCTTGGGGTACACATATTGCTAATACCGATTCCGCTTGTTGGCATACCGCAAAATCTACTTCGTTCAGTACTTTACAATTCACTCCCTCATTTATTGTATTGAGTGCTCCTTGAGCGTCAATAGGGCTTTTGAGGTTGTTAATGGGCATTTCAAAGCGGATATCGGGTTTGTCATTACCATAATTCCACATTGCATGATCATAAGTCATTCTAGGGAAGGCTTCAGTAGGCTGTATTTGATGTATTTCTTTTAATACGTGTTTTAATAAATCTTCAAAGATGTTGAGAATATCTTCTTGCTCTACAAATGCCATTTCGCAATCGAGCTGTGTAAACTCAGGTTGGCGGTCGGCTCTTAAATCTTCATCTCTAAAACATTTTACAATTTGATAGTAGCGGTCGTAGCCACTTACCATCAACAGTTGTTTAAAGGTTTGAGGACTTTGGGGTAGGGCGTAGAATTGACCAGGGTTCATTCTACTGGGCACTACAAAATCTCTGGCTCCTTCGGGGGTAGATTTGATCAGGTAAGGTGTTTCAATATCCATAAATCCCAGTGCGTCCATATAGTTCCGTATTGCTCTACTGCATTGATAGCGCAAGGCTAAATTGCGTTGTAGGTTAGGGCGGCGCAGGTCTAAGTAGCGATATTGCATACGCAGTTCATCTCCACCATCAGTAGTTTCATCAATAGTAAATGGTGGGGTTTGTGCGGCATTTAAAATTGTAAAATACTCAATATCTATTTCAACAGCACCCGTAGCCATTTTAGGGTTTTTATTACTTCTTTCTATTACAGTTCCACTAGCTTGCAGCACATATTCTCTCCCAATGGGTTGTTGTTCTAAAAGCGTATTCAGTTGCTCAGATAATACTAATTGTGTAATACCATAGCGGTCTCTAAGGTCTATAAAGGTGATGGCTCCTAATTTTCTAATTTTTTGCACCCAGCCAGAAAGGACTACTTTTTTATTAATGTCTTCTTGGCGTAATTCACCGCAGGTATGTGTTCTATACATAATGTTTTTGAATTAGAAATATTCGGGCTGCAAGTTAGCTTTTTTATTGCTTTCTCTTGTGCTAAGCCCATTGCTTTTTTATGCTATGCTTTTCTTGTGATATTTTATTTAGATACTGCATTATATTATTTTTATTAAACTAAAAATATTCTAAATAGAATAATAATATCGCTTAAAAATAAATATAAATCAATGTTTTCTGTTGTTGTTTTAACATATTACATTTGCTCTGTTGTAAACTTAAATATATACACATTCAATTTTATGATTAAAAAACTACAAATTATAACGCTTTTACTGTTCTTAGCGCTTTTACCTCAATGCTCAAAAGCACAAGGCACAGTTTCTACGGTGAATACCTTTAGTGGTAATGCTTATGCAATATTTTATGGGAAATCGGATACCATATATTATTCTCAAAATTTTAGGATTTATAAAATGGCACCTCCCTATAGTACTGCTACTGTATTAGCAGGTAGTGGGTCATTAGGTTTTGCTGATGCTACAGGCACAAGTGCACAAATGGGTTATGTGTATGGATTGCTGCAAGATGCTGCTGGTAACATTATATTTACTGATTATAACTATAACCGACTTCGAAAACTAAGCCCTTCAGGAGTAGTAAGCACTATTGCTATAATACCAAGTGGACCAATAGGTATTACTTGGGGTAATAATGATACGTTAATCGCCACAAGCTACTCATCAACTAATATTTATAAAATAGCCCCATCGGGTGCTGTTAGTACATTTAGTACAACAGCATTAGGAAGTAGTGTAGGTATTACTAAAGGCAATAACGACACTTTTTCATAGCTTGTTATGGAGGCCATAGAATTTATAAAATAGACCCTTTAGGTAATTATCATGCATTTGTAGGTTCAGGTACTGCAGGTTATGTAGATGCTACAGGTTCAAGTGCACAATTTTATTACCCATCCTATATTGTAATTGATGGTTCTAATATGATTTATGTATCTGATTTTGCTAACCATACTATTCGTCAAATAAGCGCTTCGGGGGTAGTTAGTACTTATACTGGTAATGGTACAGCTGGTACAACTGATGGCACTGGTACCGCTACGCGACACTCGAATCCATTTGGTATGACTATTGACAGTGCATCTGGAGATTTGTATGTAGCAGATAGAGGTTCTGCACGTTTAAGGCGTATCACTGGTCCTGTAGCATTACCTTTAGAGTGGTTAGCATACAATGCACGAATCAATCCCTATCAACAAGCGCAATTAAGTTGGCAAGTGACAGAAAAAGGTGTAGCTCATTATCAAGTGCTTAAAAGCACAGATGGTATTCAGTTTGAGCGTATAGCACAGTTGGGTAGCAAAGGAGAGGGCACACAGAACTATTCCTATACTGAGCCTAGTCCATTAAAAGGAACTGCTTTTTATCGTATCGTACAGCAAGATTTTGATGGTCGGGAATCCTATTCGCCTACCAGAGTTTTAAGCCCTAGTAATACTCAAACACAGGTCAGCCTAGAAGTGATGGGTAATCCTGTAACATCAGCTTTTAGGTTAAAAAGCTATTTAGAACAAAAAGTGGTACTTTATAATAATTTAGGTCAAGAAGTGTTGCATAGTTATTTGTCTGTAGGGGTCAACACCATAGATATCAATCATTTAGCTAGTGGTTTATATATCTTGCAAGCAGCAGATGGTAGTAATTATAAGATGACTAAAGAGTAAACTAGTACTTGTTAAAATTTGATCAGCATTTCTTTAAAACTAAAAAACCTCAGACCGCAAGTCTGAGGTTTTTTTAATACTGTATAGGCATTGAGTTAAACGTGCAAACGCTCTTTTTTAGCTAAGAGTTCTTCTACTGTTTCTCTATAAAGCTCATCGGGTACACAGCAATCTACAGGGCATACCGCAGCACACTGAGGCTCTTCGTGAAAGCCTTGGCACTCGGTGCATTTATCGTGAACGATAAAATAAATATCATTAGAAACCGGATCATTTTTTTTATGAGCATCGATAACAGTACCATCACTTAATGTATAAGCTCCTTTTACACCGGTACCGTCTGCTATAGCCCATTCTACACCTCCTTCATAGATGGCATTATTGGGGCATTCTGGTTCACAAGCGCCACAATTAATACATTCATCTGTTATTTTAATTGCCATTTCTTAAATAATTGTTTGATTTTGTTGTGGCAAAGTTACAATTTCGCAGGCAGAAAAAAAGAGTTTATGACGAATTTGAATCAAAAATTACTATGCTTAAATAGCCTTGCTCAATATATGGATAGTAATGAGAGTGCTTGGGTGATGGCTCAACATCAAGCGATCATGGCAAATGCTTGGTTTAATTTAGATACCATACGGCAAAGTGTAAAAAATATTGTACAGTTTTATTTAGAGCCTACCGCTTTAAAGTCATGGGCAGAGGCCTATCCGGCAGCGCTTACCGTTAAGACGATAGGCATCACAATGGCAGGAAATATTCCCTTAGTAGGTTTTCATGATTTTTTATGTGCTTATATTTCGGGGCATCAAATACGTATTAAGCCCTCTCAAAAAGACACCGTTTTAATCAAGCATCTTTTTGAACAACTAAGTACTTTAGACCCACATTTCACCGAACAAGTACATCTGGTAGAGCGTCTAGGCATTTGCGATGCTTATATCGCTACCGGCTCAAATAATAGTGCTCGTTATTTTGAACAATATTTTGCGGCATATCCACATATTATTCGTCGCAATCGTACATCAGTGGCAATTTTGGAAGGTAGTGAAGATCAAACCTGTTTACAGCTTTTGGCGCAAGACATCTTTATGTATTATGGTATGGGCTGCCGTAATGTGAGTCAGCTGTATGTACCTAAAGGCTATGATTTTAAGCCATTGTTTGAGGCGTTTAAACCTTATCATGCGTATATGCATTTTCATAAATATCGTAATAATTATGATTATCATCTAGCACTGTTTCTATTAAATAAAGTACCTTATTTAAGTGATGAATGTATTCTTTTGGTGGAGAATGAGATTCCTTTCTCGGCGGTAGCGGGATTGCATTATCAATATTATGAGCATCG
>JBDHYE010000076.1:0-6760 GCA_039811245.1 Chitinophagaceae bacterium
ACGGTTCTTTGTTATTAATTTTATTATGTGCATTGATACCTGCTATTAATCCTTGACAAGCAGCTTCTTCATAACCCGTTGTACCATTAATTTGACCAGCAAAATAAAGGTGGTTTATTTTCTTTGTTTCTAATGTATAGTCTAATTGTGTAGGAGGAAAATAATCGTACTCAATAGCATAACCAGGTCTAAAAAATTTACATTGTTCAAAACCAGGTACTTTTTGTAAGGCTTTATATTGTACTTCTTCTGGTAATGAAGTACTAAATCCATTAACATAGATTTCAACGGTATTAAAACCCTCTGGTTCTATAAATAATTGATGTCTTTCTTGGTGCGCAAAACGGTTAATTTTATCTTCTATACTTGGGCAATACCGTGGACCAGTACCTTCTATCCTACCTTGATACATGGGTGATCTATCAAATCCTGTTTTTAATATTTCATGTACTTCTTTACTAGTATAAGTTATCCAGCAGTGTAATTGTTGATTGGCAGCTATTTTTTTAATCGGCAAATAGGAGAAACCTATTATTTCTTCATCTGGCTCTTGAATAGCCATCTTGCTATAATCTAGACTACGTCCATCTATACGTGGTGGAGTACCTGTTTTAAGTCTATCGCTTTCAAAACCTAAACTTATTAATTGTTCAGTAATACCACTTGCTTTACTTTCACCCATTCTACCTCCACCAAACTGTTTTTCACCCACATGAATCACACCATTTAAAAAGGTGCCATTCGTTAAAATTACCGCTTTTGCTTTTATCTCTTGCCCCATTCCTGTTTTTACACCTACCACTGTTCCACGTGAAACAATGATCTCTTTCACTATATCCTGCCAAAAATCAACATTTTTAGTTTGCTCTAGTAGTTCTCTCCAAGTTAAAGCAAATAACATTTTATCATTTTGTGCTCTTGGGCTCCACATTCCTGGTCCTTTGCTTTTATTAAGCATTCTCCATTGCAACATACTCTTATCGCTTACTATTCCACTATAGCCCCCTAAAGCATCTATCTCTCTTACTATTTGTCCTTTAGCTATCCCACCCATTGCCGGGTTACAACTCATTTGTGCAATAGTTTGCATATTCATTGTAATGAGCAATACTTTGCTCCCCATATTGGCAGCCGCTGCGGCCGCTTCACAACCTGCATGACCAGCGCCTACTACTACAATATCATATTCTTTAAACATGCCGCAAAGATAAATAATACCTAGCGTTTGTTGCCATTTTAGTTTGTTGCTTTTATTTATGTTTCACGTGGAACAAATTTCAAGGTTTCATTAATCATAGAATAAAACGTAACTTTGTAGTATTATATAAATAGATAAGAATGGAAAATCAAACTATTGATACCGCATATTTAGAGCAATTTATCCAGAATGCATTATTGGAAGATTTAAGCAATACCGGCGATCAAAGTACTTTAGCCTGTATTGACCCCAATACTCAAGGAACAGCGATTCTTAAAGTAAAAGAAAAAGGTATTTTAGCAGGTGTTCAAATAGCAAAACATATTTTTCAACACATAGAACCTAAGGCTCAATTTCAGTCATTGATGCTTGATGGACAAGCTATGAATATAGGCGATCAGGCTTTTGAAGTGCAAGCTAGTGTACATACTATTCTAAAAGCAGAAAGACTGGTTTTAAATACAATGCAGCGCATGAGTGGTATTGCTAGCCTAACTCATGAATATGTAGAATTACTAAAACCTTATCAAACAAAAATCTTAGATACTCGAAAAACAACTCCATTATTTCGTTATTTTGAAAAATTAGCCGTTAAAATAGGGGGAGCTATGAACCATAGAATGGGGCTTTATGATATGATTATGCTTAAAGATAATCATATAGATTATTGTGGAGGTATACAAAAAGCGATTCTAAAAACAAATGAATACTTAAAAAAGAACCAATTGGCATTAGCTATTGAGGTAGAAACCCGTACCATAGATGATGTAAAAAAAGTACTTGAAGTAGGTGGCGTTCAACGGATAATGCTGGATAATTTTAGTCCAGAAGATGCCACAGAAGCTGTAAAACTTATTAATGGTCAATACGAAACAGAAGCTTCTGGAGGAATTAATAAAGATACAATTACAAAATATGCAGCAGTAGGGGTAGATTATATTAGTGTAGGTGCTCTAATCCATCATGCAGTAAGCCTAGATTTAAGCCTTAAAGCACAAATTGTATAATGAGAGCTGCTGATGCTTATTAGAGAAAGCCTACCCTATAGATACGCCAAATGAAAAAGCATTTAGTTTTTATTGTAAACCCTTACTCAGGTACTTTGAGAGATAAAAATATTGAACAAGATATACTACAGTACCTCGACCAAGAGCAGTTTAGTTATGAAATACAATATACTAGATACGCCCATGAAGGCGAATTATTAGCCCGAAATGCCGCTCTAAATAAGGCCTATGCGGCAGTAGCTGTAGGGGGCGATGGTAGTATGAATGACGTTGTCAATGGGATTATGGGTACTCAAACCCATTTAGCGCTTGTTCCCCTTGGTAGTGGTAATGGATTGGCTAGAAGTTTAAATATTCCTCTTAATTTAAGCAATGCACTATTAAAAATTAATGAAAATAACCTAGTCTGCATAGACGCCATTGCGATTGAACAAAGATATGCCTTAAGTAATCTTGGTTTTGGTTTTGATGCCGCTGTATGTCAATGTTTTCAAACCAGTAGAAAAAGAGGCTTTTTGAGCTATATGGCTATTATTTTAAAACTGCTATTGAGCTATAAATGCCACTCTTATAAGATTCAAGTGGATCAGAATGAACCTTTTGAAACAGAAGCTTTTATCATTAATATTGCTAACGGTACATTTTATGGCTATAATTATACCATTGCAGATCAAGCTTTATTAAATGATGGCAAGCTGGATCTAGTCATTATTCGGAAATTTCCGAAAATATTAGCCCCTATTTTAGCGTTAAGAATGATAACTAAAAGCTTAAGTAAAAGTAAGTATGTACAGCATTGCTCTTTTGAAAAGCTCAGCATCATACAAGATAAAAATGAAGGAAACTCTTACCAGGTAGATGGAGAAGCTTGTGTTTTTAAAACAAATAGAGATACAAAAGAAGTAAAAATTGTAAAATCTGCTTTAAAAGTATTAGCCTAAAGATTAGTAATGCAAAAAGCTGCATCAATAAATATTTGTTGTTCTAAACCTAAGGACTATCATATTGAGTATTATACCTCAATAGAAGATGTGCCTCAAAGTTGGGATGATTTAATTCAACCTAATCATGATTTGAGCAGCGCACATCTGAGACTAATTGAAAAAGCACAATTTGATGACATAAAGCATTATTACTGTTTGCTTTATTATAAAAAAGAACTTATAGCAATCGCCTATTTTCAACGATTACACTTGAAAGCACAGCATTTACCCTTGAGGCAAAATAGCGCTATGCTTAGAGCCATTAAAAATAATCTATTAAAGGTTTTTGTGCCCAAAGTGCTAATTGCTGGTCAACTGTTTAGACATGATACTTTAAATTTTTATAGCAAGGTATTCAATACTATAGAAGCCTATGGATTTTATGAGGCTATGATTAGCTATATGAGTAAAAAAAGTGGCGCTTGCGCGGCATTAGTTAAAGATGCTCCAGCGCAATTAGTACCCTATTTCAAAAATTTTTCAAAACGCTTTTATTTAATTCCCCAAGATACTATTATGAAAATGCCCATTGATTCGGACTGGGAACATTTTGATGATTATGAAAAAGCCTTAAAACATAAATATGCTCAAAAACTTAGGAAAATAAGAGCTAAAAGCCAAGCTTTGACTATTAAAGATTTAGATGCAGAAAGTGTAGCACAGTACAAAACAGATATATATAATTTATATTTACAAGTATGTAATAAACAAGATGCTAGCTTGGGTTTTTTAAGTGAAGCGTATTTACCTTTATTAAAAAGAAATCATTCGCAACAGTTTAGAATTTGGGGTTTTTTTGATCAAAATAATCGTATGCAAGCTTTTGTATCTGCTTGGGAAAAACCAGAGTGTTTAGATATGTTTTATATTGGTATTAACTATGCTACAAATGAGCAATATGCTAGCTATTTTAATATCTTATATTTTGGAGTGGAGCAGGCCATAGCACTCCACAAAAAACAAATTAATATGGGAAGAACCGCACTAGAGCCCAAAGCTCGCTTAGGCTGCTCTGCACATTATTTAGATACGTTTATACATATTCCAAACCTATTTCTTAGACTCATTACATTTTCTATATTGAGAAGAAAAACACCTAACAATATTAGCTGGGAAAGTAGGCATCCGTTTAAGTCAACCCAATAAATAGGCATATATATTATATGATAAATCAACCCAATAATCAATGCGCCTCAAGCCAGTTGTTACCATAACCCAATGAGGCTACAACGGGTACTTGATTGGGGAGCTTCATTGCATTTTCCATTGCTGTTAAGATAAGCTTTTGTGCGCTTTCTAATTCTGTTTTTGGAACATCAAACAGTAGTTCATCGTGTACTTGTAATATAAGCTTAGTATTTAACTGATGTTGTTTTAATGCATAATGAATCGCTATCATTGCCTTTTTAATCATATCGGCAGCAGTGCCTTGGATAGGCATATTAATCGCATTTCTTTCTGCAAAACCCCTAACTACAGCATTAGAAGAATGAATATCATTTAGCGGTCTTTTTCTGCCATCAATCGTTTGAACATAACCATTGTCATGGGCAAATTGCACCGTTTGGTTCATATAGGCTTTAATCATTGGAAATTGTTCAAAATAAGCCTCTATAATCGTTTTGGCCTCTGTGCGAGAAATGTTTAAGTTTTCTGCCAGTCCAAATGCAGATTGCCCATAGATGATTCCGAAATTAACAGCTTTTGCATTTCTACGCATAGTAGCATCTACTTCATTTTCGGGTAGCTTATAAACTTTTGAAGCGGTAGCTGTATGGATATCTTTTCCTTCCAGAAAAGCCTCTATCATATTTTTATCGCCGCTGATCGCTGCGATAATGCGTAATTCTATTTGAGAATAATCGGCAGAGATAATATAATGCTCATCATTTCTAGGGATAAATGCTTTTCTTATTTCACGCCCTCTAGCAGTACGTATGGGGATATTTTGTAAGTTGGGGTTTTGGCTACTTAGTCTGCCGGTTACAACCAATGCTTGGTTAAAAGAGCTGTGTAAGCGTCCGCTTTTAGGGTTAATGAGCAAAGGTAAGGCATCTACATAGGTGCTTTTAAGCTTAGTAAGCTCTCTAAAATTTAAAATATCTTCTACTATTTTGTGCTTGTTTTGTAGTTTTTGAAGCACATCTTCGCCTGTGGCGTATTGGCCTGTTTTGGTTTTTTTGGCTTTTTCGTCAAGTTTTAAATGTTCAAAGAGTACTTCGCCTAGTTGTTTGGGAGAAGCTAGGTTAAAACGGAGTCCTGCTTGTTTAAAGACGTTTTCTTGGGCATCAACAATTTCACCTTGTAAACGCTCTGAATAGTTTTTTAAGAAAGGAATATCTAAATTGATTCCCTCGTACTCCATAGCGCAAAGTACTTGTACTAAAGGGTTTTCGATTTGGTTGAGTAAGTTATTTAATTCTTGTTCTTTAATAATGGGATCAAAAACATGTTTTAATTGTAGCGTGATATCGGCATCTTCGGCAGCATACTCTTTGATACTGCTGATTTCTACATCGCGCATGTTGCCTTGGTCTTTACCTTTTTTACCTATCAGGCTTTCAATAGCAATAGGGTCATAATTAAGATAGCGTCTACTCAAATTATCCATACTCCTTTTGCCATCAGGGTCTATAAGGTAATGAGCAAGCATTGTATCATAAATACTGCCTTTTATTTCAATGCCATACCATTTAAGCACCAGCAAGTCATATTTTATGTTATGCCCTACCCATTCTATATCTTGTTTATCCCAAAGGGGTTGAAATTGACTTAAAAGAGCGAGCGCCGCTTCTTTGTTGCTTGGAATAGGCAAGTAATAAGCGCTGCTTTTTTGCCAAGAAAAACTCATTCCTACCAATTCTGCATTGTTGGCATCTAATGAGCTGGTTTCGGTATCAAAACAGATTTGATGCAACTCCAATAATTGATGTATAAACTCTGGCAGCCCATTTTCTTCTAATAAAATATATTGGTGTTCTGTATTATGAATATTTGCTTCGTGTTGGGGTAAAAGATCAAAGAGGCTTTGTTGGATAAGTGCTGTATTGTTGTTATTGGAATTTTCTTTTGTGCTGCCAATATTGCTCTCTTTAGGTGTTGATTTAATTGCATTATTGCCCAAAAGTCTTGCGCCTAAGGTTTTAAACTCTAATTGAGTAAAGAGTTCTTGAAGCGCCTCTTTGTTCCATTCATTTACCTTAAAAGCTTCTTCGTCAAATTGAATTGGTGCATTGGTGATAATGGTAGCTAGTTTTTTGGAGAGTATAGCACTTTCTTTACCAGCACTTATTTTTTCGCCTAGTGCGCCTTTGATTTGATCTGCGTGAAGCAATACATTTTCTAAAGTGTCATAGGTGGCTAATAGTTTGGATGCGGTTTTTTCGCCTACTCCTTTTATGCCGGGAATATTGTCGCTGGCATCGCCCATGAGCCCAAGTAAGTCTATGACCTGCTCTACTCTTTTGATGCCCCATTTTTCACAAACTTGTTGTGGGCCAAGTATTTGTGAACCAATACCAAATGCTGCTGGTTTATACATAACGACATTATCTTTAACCAATTGCCCATAA
>JBDHYE010000077.1:0-6690 GCA_039811245.1 Chitinophagaceae bacterium
CAAGAGTTTTTAAACTTCGTTTTGAGCCAGTATGTAAAACAAGGCGTTGACGAATTGGACGACACCAAAATTGGCGATTTGCTTGTATTGAAATATCACGCCATTGCGGACGCTAAAAAGGAACTTGGCGATATTGCAACTATCAGAAATACGTTTATCGGTTTCCAGACTTATTTGTATGGCAAAAGAGTAGCGATATGACAACGATAATAAACCTATCAGTCAACCCTTTGCTGCTATACACATTTGCAAGACGCACAAGTAAACGAACAAGCCAAAGTTTGCAAAAGAGCATGTCTGCACTAGCGTAAGAGAAGATTCAAAATATTTTTTCCTGCCCTTCAAAAAAATTAGAACACCCGACACTCAAGCCAAAACGACAAAAAACAAAAAATTCAACAATGACTATGGATTGCAAAAATGGAGATCAATAACCTTCGTAATACCCAAAATATTCAACATCGTTTTTAGTTATGTGTTTATTATTAAAATATTCACATACATTCTATATAAAGAGCAGTATTTTTGCAAACAATGGAAACAATAGTTAATAAAGTAGCAGAGAGTGGAATTATAAGTTTAGACCTAGCGAGTTACATGCCCGATGAGGCTTTAATAGTTGCATTTGATTTAAAACCCTTTCTTTTTAGAGAGATGATTTTAAAAGAAAAAGACTATAGAGAAGCTTTAAAAAATTTGGATTGGGCTGTTTATCAAGACAAGAAGGTAGCCTTGTATTGTAGTGTAGATGCTATTATCCCTGTATGGGCATATATGTTGGCTACTGTATATCTTGAGCCTTTTGCTCAAATGGTATTTTTAGGAGATAAAGAAGCGCTCAGTACACAGTTATTGCTTCAAGCGCTCAGTGATATTGATGTAGTAGCTTATCAAGATAAAAGAGTGGTTATAAAAGGTTGTGGTGAGATCAAAATTCCTGACGAAGCCTATGTAAAAATTAGCGCTCTATTACGTCCCTATGTTAAATCTTTAATGTACGGAGAGCCTTGTTCTACAGTACCCCTTTATAAGAAAAAATAAATGCTCCGTTTCATTTATAAACCCTTTCTACATTGCTTTTTAAGTATTAGTGTATTATTGTTAGTGGTATCGTGTAAACCTAATGATACAGCTAGCAAGGAGGTTTTTAGATTAAACTTATCCAGTGGTAGTTTAGAAAGCTTAGACCCCGCATTTGCCAAAGATCTTTATACCATGTGGACAAGCCACATGATTTATAATACATTGTTAGAAACTGATTCTAATTTAAAGCTTGTACCCTCACTAGCACAGCGCTGGGAGATAAGCCCCGATGGTTTACATTATACCTTTCATCTTAGAACAGATGTTTTTTTTCATAAACATCAACTCTTAAGTTCAAACCGTAAGCTGCGTGCTGCCGATGTAGCTTATAGTTTTTCAAGGATAATTGATCCTAAATGGGCATCGCCCGGTGCCTGGATTTTTAATGGTCATATAAAAGATAGTAGTGCATTTGAAGTGTTTAATGATAGTACATTTAGGCTTCATTTACTAAAACCTTTTCGACCCATGTTGGCCATGCTGAGTATGCCCTATTGCAGTATTGTAGCGCCAGAGCTTGTGGAGCATTATGGTAAAGATTATCGTAATCACCCTTGTGGTACTGGGCCCTTTGAGTTTCACCTTTGGGACGAGGCAAATCTGTTATTGTTGAAAAAAAATGATCATTATTGGGAGAAAGATGATAAGGGTTACAGGCTGCCCTATTTAAAAGCAGTTCAGATCAGTTTTTATGATAGTAAAGCAAGTGAGTTTTTATTATTCAGACAAGGAAGTTTAGATTTTACGCATGGTTTAGATGGCTCTTTCAAAGACTTAGTACTTACTAAAGAAGGGCAATTAAAAGCAGAAATGGTGCCCTATTTTAATCTTCAAAAAAAACCGTATCTCAATACAGAGTACCTTGGTTTTTTGACCGATACTTCAAATCCGCTTTTAAAAAATTCAGCACTTAAACATAAGGCGGTTAGACAAGCGATCAACTATGCTATCGACCGAAAAAAAATAGTAACCTATTTTAAAAATGGTATTGGTATTCCTGCTACAGGAGGCTTTACTGCTTTGGGTTTAGAGGGTTTCGATACCTTAGCGCCTTATGGTTATCATTACAATCCTAAGAAAGCAGCACAGTTATTGAAAGATGCTGGATATCCTCAAGGTAAAGGGCTTGAGCCGCTTAAGATTATTTGCCCTGAAAATTATGCAGATATTGTAAATTTCGTATGCACTCAATTACAAGAAATAGGGATTGATGCACGCTTAGAAATTATGCAACCCAATATTTTGAAACAACAAATGGCACAATCGCAAGCCTTATTTTTCAGAGCGCAGTGGATAGCCGATTATCCTGATGCGGAGACTTACTTGTCTTTTTTTAATAGCCATTTTCCAGCACCTCCTAATTATACTCGATATCATAATCCCGTATATGACCATTGGTATGAAGAGAGTATGTTATTGCCGGATTCACTAAGACTTCAAAAATATAGAGCAATGGATAGTTTGGCAATTTCTGATGCCCCTTTAGTGCCTCTATATTATGATCAAATGCTGCATTTTACACAAAAAAATGTTCAAGGCTTTAGGAGCAATCCAATGAACTTAATTGATCTAAAGTGGGTTAAAAAATCTTAAACAGTTTAAGGTTTGTAGAGCGTATAGTTTTGAATCGTTTCATTACCACAAGCATCGCTTGCTTTGATCTTTAAAATATTTTTTCCTTTGGGGCAATATTGATCTACTTCATAAAACCAGAGTGAACCATGTTGCTCAAAACAGAGCCATTGACCATTTACAGTAGCTTCTACATTCTGTACCCCACTAAGCTGGTCTTCTATTTTAAAGGTAATTTTATTTTTAGCCAACAGCTCATTTCCTTTAGCCTGTAAGGCTTTTATGCTGGGTGCAATACTATCAACAGCTAGATAGTAAGTGCCAAAATCTCTAACTGCTGCACTAAACCAACCCTCTTGATAAGTACTTTTTTTACCTACTTTTTTAGAACCTTTTTGATATACTATTACTGTTTTATCAATAAGTGAAAAAGGTATCGCACGGTCTGCTTTTAAATGTAGTGGGTTATAATTGTGGAGCGGTATATTGGCATTAGCTACCAGATATATCGGCGAAAGACTTGTACTATCTACACGTGCTAAAGTGTTAACCTGTGCACATACATGGTCATAGAGTGCGTTTGAATCAAGATTGAATTTGAGGTTCGAGGATTCAATCGTTACTGCTTTTGCAGCGTACAAATAATTAGTACAAATTGGGTTTGATTTTTTCTCTTTATAAAATAATGAAAAACGTACTATACTCGTGTTGCCGTACACATCTTCAAGTATTATTTTTATTTTTTTTGCTTTTCCTTGCTCTAAAGTAATACGCCCATTATCCTTAGTTGTAAATTGATAAATATGCTCTAGGCGATTGTTAGGGCATACGAACAAACTATTATACCAAATACTGCTTTCTTGTTTTAGCTTGTAATCGGCACAGGCGTTTAAGTAGCGTGTTTGGTCATAGCCAATATCATCAAGGGTGATACTGCCTAATTCTTGTTGATCTGCGTACCATGTGGCTTTGTAGATAGATAAAGTGTTTTGAGAAGCTTCCATATAATCCATTACTGCTATACCTAGTTGCATCTGGTTTGAGTAACAATAGAGGGTATCCTTTTGGGTGCTATAAGTAGCTCCTTTTTTAATTAGTTTATAAGTGTTTACATCTTGGTCGTAAATACTTTGTAGAGCATCATAAATAGCGATATGGCTTGGTATTGGGGCTTTTTTGTCGTGAATGTCAAAGCCAAAGAGTTGTGGGTTGAGTGGGTGTTCTGTTTTAGTATCTCTGATTTCAAAATGTAGGTGTGGGGCTGTAGAGCCTCCTGTATTGCCGCTGTAGGCAATGAATTGCCCTTTCTTAACAGGATATTCTTCAGGTTTGAAGCTGATATCAAGTGTCCAACTTTTTAAGGCATATTGTTTTTGCCTTACTAATTTTTGTAAGCTAGGATTAAAATGATTCAGATGTGCATAGAGACTGGTATAACCATTGGGGTGTGTAATATATAGGGCATGCCCAAAACCTCCAGGGTCCATTTTGATTCTTGAAATATAGCCTTCTGCAGCTGCATAAACGGGTAGATTTTCTTTACCCTGTGTTTTTATGTCTATTCCACTATGAAAGTGCCCCGGTCTACACTCTCCAAAATTACCTGCTAAAAGTATCGGTATGTTTAAGGGGTTACGGAAATAGTTTTTAGGGTAAGATTTTTTTTGTCCTAAACTATGGAAACATAAAATTAGGAAGAACAGTGTATAGGAGCTTTTACTATGCCATATCATATTTCGAAGGTACACATAAAATAAATAAGCCCAAATGCTTTACGCTGAAAGATTTGGGCTTAGGGATTTCAATGAGAAAAGTACTAAAGTTCTATTTCTTTTGATTTGTAAATCTGATTACAATTGTTGTAGGGAAAGAAAAAGTTGTATCTTTTTTAACGGATAAAGTACTTTGATCTAAAGTGACTACATCTCCGGTAAGTGTTCCCAATCCTGCAGTTATAGTGCCTCCACTAATCGTCATTTGAGCATCATTATTTTGAAGGCTCCAATTACCATCACTTGCTGTTTGTGGAGCACTGCTAGAACATTTTGTGCTGCCTTCATCTACCGTAATTGTTTTATCTTTATTAAAGGTATAGAGATTATCGGTTTGGCAGTCTTTCATTGAGCTCATCAGGTTTATTACTCCTCCACCAGCAGTTGCACTAGTGAGTTTCCATTGCCCAGCGGTTAAGTAATCTGTTTTGGTAGGTGCAGGGGTAGCTTTTTCTTTCTTCTTACAAGCGCTTAAACTTAGTAATGCACCACAGATAAATAGATAAGATAATTTCATTGTTGTTTTATTTATTTAACATTAGTAAATGTACCCGTAAATTTACCACTTAATGTACCTATTCCAGGAATGGTTACGGTTGAGTCTTTTGAAAATTCAATATTACTAGAACTAAGACTTACTACAGAAACGCTCATTGTAGAAGAAGAACCGAAAATACTACTTTCTTTAAAAGTAAGTAGGGTATTGTCATTTTCTAACAGCCATTTACCATCGGTGGTACTTTGAGGGTCTCCGCTATTACATTTTGTAGCACCTTCGTCTTTAGTAATAGAATTATCTGCATTGAAATAATAGAAATTATCTTTATCGCAGTCTGCCATAGTGCCTAATAGGTCTTGTGAACCACTGGTATTACTAAAGTTGAGCTTTGAAATTTTCCATTTCCCTGATTTAAGCATTTCTTCTTTAGTAGGTTCAGGGTTATTTTTATCTTTTTTCTTACAAGCCACAAAAGCTAGGGGTAATACCATTAGGGCTAAGATTAATTTTTTCATAGATAATTATTTATTTATGTTTCAAAGATAGGCATTTCTCTTTGGGATATAAAATTATTTCCTATAATATTCCTTTCTATTTTTTACCTTTGCAAACTAATTTTTAGTATAAAATAGTATATGTCGCTTTTAGTATTAGGCACTATGGCCTATGATGCCATAGAAACACCATTAGGTAAAACAGATCGTATTGTAGGAGGTTCAGCTACTTATATAGCTTGGGCGGCGTCTAATTTTTACCAACCTATCCGTCAATTATCTATCGTAGGAGGCGATTTTGAAGCTCTAGAGATGGAGCAACTTAAAGATAGAGGGGTGGATTTACAAGGTGTAGAAATTGTATTAGATGCTAAAAGTTTTTTCTGGAGTGGTAAGTATCACAATAATTTAAACGATAGAGATACGCTCATTACCGATCTTAATGTTTTAGCCCAATTTGACCCTAAAGTACCAGCTACTTACCAAGATTGTACTTACTTAATGTTAGGAAATTTAGATCCTAAGCTTCAATTAAGTGTATTACAGCAATTAAATAGCAGACCCCAATTGGTCGTTTTAGATACCATGAACTTTTGGATGGACATTGCTATGCCCGCCTTAAAAGAAGTGCTGCTTAAGGTTGATTTATTAGTACTTAACGATGCCGAAGCAAGACAACTGAGTGGAGAATATGCACTGGTAAATGCAGCTAAAGCTATCCAAGCTATGGGGCCTAAATATATTATTATCAAAAAAGGTGAACACGGCGCTTTACTATTTTATGAGGATAAAATATTCTCTGCACCGGCATTACCCTTAGCACAAGTGTATGACCCTACTGGTGCCGGCGATAGTTTTGCAGGGGGCTTTTTAGGTTATATTGCCCAACAAGGCAATCATAGTTTTGAAACAATGAAAAAAGCAGTGATTATGGGTTCTGTAATGGCTTCTTTTTGTGTTGAGGCTTTTGGCCCAGAACGATTGAAAACAATACAAGCAAATGATATTGAAAAACGTTGGCAACAATTTGTAGCCCTTTCCACTTTTTAAATTTTTAAAACCAATAAAAAATTACATTACAATATGAGTACAATCAACAAATCTAAAATAGATTTTAAATTGCCTTACAAAGTGGCAGATATTAGTCTAGCCACTTGGGGTAGAAAAGAAATTAAATTGGCAGAAGCCGAAATGCCAGGACTAATGGCTATCCGCGCAGAGTATGCACAGTCGCAACCACTTAAAGGTGCACGTATTGCAGGCTGTTTAC
>JBDHYE010000078.1:0-6668 GCA_039811245.1 Chitinophagaceae bacterium
CTGCAAAAATAAAAATTGGAGATACCTTATGGGCGGGTGCTATTGAGCTGCATTTAAAAAGTAGCGATTGGTTTAAACATAAACATCAAAACCAAAATAGCTATGACCGTATCATATTGCATGTAGTTTATGAAAATGATCTAATAGAGGATATACCACAAGCGGTGGCTACTTTAGAACTGAAAAATGTTATCCAAAACCATATTATTCAAAACTACACAAAGCTCTACCAACAATTAGATGCAATACCTTGTAAAAACTTAATTCATCAGGTTAATGCATTAACCAAAGAAGCTTGGCTATCCCGCTTATTGGTGGAGCGCTGGCAGATAAAAACAGAAAACTGGCTACACTTATTAAAGCAAACTAAAGGCGATTGGAGTGTTTTACTATATTGGTTGTTAGCACAGAATTTTGGTTTTAAAATCAATCAAATTCCTTTTTTACAATTAGCACAATCCTTACCCTTAAACATTATAGCAAAACATCGCACAGATTTATTTCAATTAGAAGCATTATTATTTGGTCAAGCCGGATTGCTAAAAGAAAATTTTAAGGAAGAATATCCTTTTAGATTACAAAAAGAATATCAATACCTAGCTACTAAATATCGCCTCAAACCGCTTACGATCCCACTGTGGAAATTTATGCGCTTGCGTCCTCAAAATTTTCCAACAATACGGATAGCCCAATTCGCAGCACTCATTCATGTTTCTGTACATTTATTTAGCCAAATTATTGAAGATAAAGAGGTGAAAAGCCTCAGTACTTTATTGAATTGTAGCGCCTCAGAATATTGGGATCACCATTATAGATTTGATGAATATCACGATAAACCTTCAGAAAAAAACTTAGGTAAAGAAAGTATTGAAAACATTATCATCAATACAGTTGCACCACTTCGATATTTATACCAATTACATTGTGCTACCACGCCACAATATGATAAAGCAATACTACTTTTAGAAAATATTAAAGCTGAGCGCAATGCCATTACCCGGCATTACGACAAATTAAACTGGCAAGCACAAAATGCAGCACAAAGTCAAGCACAAATCCAATTATACCAATACTATTGTAGTCTTAAAAAATGTTTAGAATGTAGTATTGGGCATAGTATTATTAGATTAGGCCCATAAAAAATCTATCGTTTTTACCAGTTCAGGGTGTAAACTCTCAAATACTGGACAAGTTAAAGCTGCTTTTTCAATAATCGCTTTTTCTTTATCAGAGTAATTAGAACCTTTAGGCAGCGTCATCGTAATTTTAATCTCAGCTATTCTCCGTGGTGCGGCATTCATAATTTTAGTAACTTCACATTGAGTACCATCAATATTAAAACCATGCGTATTGGCAGCGATGCCCATAATAGTAAGCATGCATGAGGCTAAAGCTGTAGCTACTAAATCTGTAGGCGAGAAACGCTCACCTTTACCATTATTATCTAAAGGGGCATCTGTTTCTACCTTTGAACCAGAATGAAGATGCACCATTTCTGTACGTAAATCTTTTAAATAAGTAACTGTTGAAGTAGCCATAAAATAAAAAAAATGTTTCAAAGAATTTAAAACTCTTTGAAACAAATTATGTGTTTAAAAAATGAAAAATAATTTTAGTAAATGTTCAAAGTGCTTTTAGAATTTAACACCTATAGCCGCCGACCAAACTCTGTGTTTTACTCTATCTACTGCACTCAAATTAGCACCTGGATTTACATTAATAGCACCATATTGATAATTGACATTAAAAGTAAACCAATGATACTCTAGACCCACTAAAGCATTTAAGCCAAAATCAAAATTTTTATACTTACCATAAAAATTTGGACTGCTTAAAGGTTTGTCAGCATCTGTAAAAATAATATTTTCTTCCGTATTAATTGATGTGGACATTGCCGCTCCTTTTACTTTATTTTTACCACCAATACCCATGCCTACATAAGGACCCATGCCAAAGATAAAGTTACATTTGTCAAATATGTCGCCAACTGGTACTTTAGCTACTGCATTAAATGGTAGTTCCAAATAATAAGGAGTTGTTTCATAATCTGCCCAAGTAGTTGAAAACTTATTATTCCCTACAGTAATTTTTGCTCCTTTGCCTATTACACCTAATCCTGTTTGGAAACTAAATTGCTCCCCTAATGGGATATCAACATAAGCATTTACATTAAATGTCTTTACTTGTTTAGTGTCATAAATATCCAATGTATTCGTAGCCCTAACATGTGCTAAGCCATAACCTACTTTTAAACCATAACTCAACTCCTGAGCCTTACTACTGTTTAAAGTAAATGTGCTTGCAAATAATGTAAAAGCAATAAAAAGTTTTTTCATAATTCTAAATGAGGCCTTAATAGCTGCCAAATTAATACAGCAATTCCATTTAATGAAATTTTTTAATGAAATTTTTCGATTGATATCATTACAATTTAAGAAATTGTAGGTTTTAGCACGTTGCTTGAAATCGAGTTTGGATTTAGTTGGGTTTGGATTTTAGTTGATGTCAACTTTAATAGGTATAGACTTTTATTTAGTTTGGGCGCGCTTGCAGCGCGCCCAAAAACACCAAACTAAATAATAATTATAAAAAAACGATGTGGTTAAAAATGTTACATTTTTAACCACATCGTCTAAAATTAATCTTATAAAGGTGCTCTAGCAGTCTATTTCACTAACTGTATGGCGTGTTGGCTCATTTGGCCATCTATGAAGATACTTAATCTATAGCTGCCTTTGGCCAGCTGCGATAGGTCTAAGGTATTATTCGTATTGGCTTTTAAGCTGCCCTCTAAGATACGTTTACCCATCATATCATAAAGCACATAGGTCTGTACGCTGCTACTGCCTTGCAATACCACTTGTACTTTGTCTTGCGCAGGGTTAGGATATACATTCACTTTGCTGCCCTCGCATAATTGGGTTTGTACTTTTTGTGAACGGGTATATTCTGCCTTGCCATAATGGTCTAGTACTTTGATACGGTACAACCATATACCAGAACTAGGACTCACATCAATATAGCTGCGCTCTTTGGCACCCAGTTGGGTTATGCGCTCAAAATCACCACCAGCTTGACTGCGCTCTATCTCTATACGCTGGCTTTGAGCGGCTTTCTCCTCGCTGAGGCTCCAGTTAAGGCTTACAGCACAATCTTGGGCTTGGGCATCAAAGCTTAAGATACCTAATGGTAATGGTACTCCTGCCATAGCGTATTGGCTGGGGTTACACAAGCATTGTAAGGTACCTGAGGCTGTCTGCGTGCGGAGGCGCACCACTACTTCATCACCAGGGCTGCATGCACCCATAGGCATCATTACAGTATAGGCATCAGAATCGCTGGCGCCTATGGCTAGGCTCTTGGTAAGTGGTTTCTTAGCAAAAGGTGTAGTAGCAGAACTGTTGCAGAAAAACTCTATCGTATCGGCTGGACTGTAAGCTTCTGTGCCGTTATTGGTATAGACTACTCGTACGGCATTGGCTTCGTAGCCCGCTTGCAACCATGCAGAACCACTTAATAATTGTACATTGTTAAGTGCTAAGCTTGGTTTTTGAAGGGTGATATCTGGTGAGGTATTGTTGGCGATGATAACTCTTGAGCTAGAAGGGCAAGGGCTACCACCACAACTGAGTATAGCACCATTACGTTGGTAGGCTGCTTGTATATTTACAGCACCACAACCGCCACCTTCACATATCACATCAAAATTGTAATTAATAGCCGTACCGGCTGCTGTGCCGGCAGGCATCGGTATCTTAACGATTACCGGAGCACCACCACCGCCACTGGTTGTGGCCGTAAAACCTGCAGTTAAGGCACCGGCATAGCCCATACCTAGGGGTAAGGTGTAGATTACGGTATCGCCAGCCGCACTGGCTACGGTGGTAGGTGTGGTAGTACAACTTAAAGTTGCTGGTGTACCACAACTAACAGTAGTTGCCCCTCCAAAGGTCATTGCTAAGCCCGCTCCACCTAATACACCCGCACCGGTGATGTTTAGTGCTGAGGTTAAGATATTGCTTCCATTACCTATGGCATCGGCACCACAAGGTTGTTTACCATAAACATTAAAATTAAATACCGTTCCACTTACAAAATCACAATCGGTGTTAAATCTTATTGTTGCAACCACTTCTCTATCTGCGCCTAATGGTACATAAGAGGGGTTAGCATTTACAGTACCTAGAATACCATTGGTACCGATACCGCTATGACTGGTTAAGTCGATCTTATAACCTCCACCACCTAAAGGAGTAAGTGTTGCATTTTGATAATCTCCACTACCTCTGGGGTATTCTACCCTAACTGGGCTGAGTACTGTTAAACCCGTAGGTGGATAAAAAGTTAAATAAGGACTTATTAAATTGGCAGCTTGTGCAGAATTGATTACGATACGCATGCTATCTGTAGTACATAAATCTATGGCACTACCGCCACCGGGTTGCCTTAACATACTCAACTGCACTTGACTGGGTTTAGGATCTACTACTAAGAACAGTGAATCTTTTCCACAGGTATAAGCGCTTGGGTCTGCTGGATAACTACTACAAGTCCAGCCACCATACACTTTTAAACTATCAACACTACAATTAGTATAGGTAAAATTGATTCGGTAATTTAAATTATCTCCCGATGCTAAGCCACTGGTGCTTAACTGATACCATTGGCCTCCAGCATAAGCTATTGGAGATATGGTAGTTAATGATGGTAAGCTTTGTACTGAACTCACGGTAATATTACTATGATTGGGTATGGCTATCCAGATATAGGGCGCTGTTTGCAAGCTAGGATTTGAAATCCTTATATCCCAATGCTCTGTAACAGAGACACTTTGTACTGTACCTGTTAGATTACTTAAATTAATCTCTGGTTGACTTGCAGTATTGTACCAAATAGCATTTGTTATACCATTGCTTGTGCCATTGTTAGGATATAAAATTTCATAACTTAAACCTGAAGGGGTAGCTGCTCCTGCATAAGCATAATAATAATCTCTAATGAAAAATTTAAAGTTAATGTTTTCATTATTTACGGTTGCACAAGTAGGTGCTACTGTAAATTGACACATCAAGCCATAGGTGTTTGTAACACTTAAGCTTGGCACTGTCCATGTACCGGGATTTATATATCTATAGGTGTTACTACTAATTGATGTAGGAGTAAATGGATTTATAGAAGGACCACCTAAATTAGGTTGATAAACAGCTTTAACATAATCATAGCCTGTAGGGATAACAGCAATTATTGAATCTATATAAAATGCTGGTCTGTATTCATTTTGAAAATACTGTCCTGCAGCATCAAATCTTCGTGCAATATTATTTGTGCTACCTCCTAAAGTACTGTTATTACAACCTGAAGCTATAAAAGCATTCGTTCCATTTAAAGAATATGTTCCTGTTAAATACATTTCTGGTACAGGATTATGGCAATATTGTTTAACAGATGATGCATCTAAACTATAATAAAAATTACGTTCACCAGATTGTATATCATGTTGTGGTAAACCTGCATTAGTAGCTACAACATAAGATGCAATACTAAAAACGCTATCACCTACCAACATTGTTCCTCCGGGAAGTGCAGCTACACAAGCTGACAAATCAAAATCAATATCTTGTACAGTAGATGTAGAAGCCGCCATTGATGCCACACTAGTAGTACAGGTACTTATTAAAGTTCCAGCTCTATAGAATTGGCTAATTACACGAATAGGGGTTAATTTATCTAAACCAGTAGGGGAATATGTAGTTTTGGGTAAAATAAGCTCCAAATGTAAATTATCAAAATTGGTATTTTGTTTTGCTGAGCTGTAAATAAGGATGGTATCCAGATAAAGCGCTTTTGATAAATCATAGGCTGATATAGCTGAGGCTGTTTGTCGGGTACTTAGGGTATAATCCGTCCAACCTAATGAACCATCTGCTCTACGTACAGTAGGAATATAATTTGAAGGGCCAGCAGGGCATGGACTAGGACAAAAAGTAGTAGTTGTTATAGAAGCACAAAACAGTTTACCATTACACATACAACCTGTACTAATATTATCAATTTTCTCTAAAGCATAATAAATAGTCTTAGCACCAGATGTACCACAAGTATATACTAAGTCTATACCAAAAGTATCTAATACGACACTAGATGAGGTATATTCAATGGTATCCACCCCAGAACCTCCTCCTGAAATAATAGAATAACTTACTGAAGTGGTACCATATTTGGGATTACCAGTACCGGAAACCGAAAAACCTGGAGTTAAGGCTATTTTCCAACGGTAACGGGTATTGACATTATCAAAAGCTGAAACGTTTGCAAAATAGGAATGACGTGCTTGAAACCTAAAAGGAGTACCTCCAATAGTATTTGCAGGCAAATATCCAATACCTGTAAAAGATTGTTCTCGAATATAATTTAAACCAGAACTATTATTTGCAGAAACACCCCTTGTAGATAATTTATTAGCACAAGCAGTGCGATAATCAAACGTAGCACCTAGATATCTTAATACTTTATCGTAACCACAAGGCAAATTACATTTATTTGTGAAGGTTAAAGTTAAAGTAAAACTTTTTCCGGCTACTAAATCATCATAATAGCCATCGCCATCAAGGTCTTCTAAACCTACACCTGCCCCATCAGGGTCAGATGTCAATAAATCTTCTAATTCA
>JBDHYE010000079.1:0-6667 GCA_039811245.1 Chitinophagaceae bacterium
TTTCTGAATTATCAATATAGGCTACACAACCATCTATTACCTCACTTAGGTTATGAGGCATCATATTGATAGCCATACCTACCGCAATACCAGAAGACCCATTGACTAATAAGGTAGGAATACGTGTAGGCAGCACGGTAGGCTCTTCTAAAGAATCGTCAAAATTTAGAGAGAAATCAACGGTATCTTTATCTAAATCGTCTAGCATGCTTTCTGCCAATTTTTGTAAACGGGCTTCTGTATAACGCATTGCTGCTGGCCCATCACCATCTTGCGAGCCATAGTTACCTTGACCATCAACCATTAAATAGCGTAAACTCCAAGGTTGTGCCATACGTACCATGGCATCATATACGGAACTGTCACCATGGGGGTGGTATTTACCTAACACCTCACCCACAATACGTGCCGATTTTTTATAAGGTTTATTACTGTTATTACCCAATTCGTGCATTGCAAATAATACTCTTCTATGCACCGGTTTTAATCCATCTCTAGCATCGGGTAGCGCACGACCTACTATTACCGACATAGAATAATCTATGTAGGCTGTTTTCATTTGCTCTTCAATATTTACAGGTAAAATTCTACCATTCTCATGTCCTTGTGGCTCTAAATTTTCTGTGGTATTTTCTGACATATAATAAAATAAATACTTTAATGCGTCATGCGCATATAAGCTGCAAATATAAGCATTTTTTAGGCCATTATTTTGACTTTAGTGCTTTATTTCAAGGTTTTTTTAAAATAAAAAATGCTTCTAATGGAATACAATAAATTTTACACAAAAAAGATGCCTTAGCAAAGATGATATCCCAGATTTTACTTAATTATACTTTATCAATCGGGTTTCTTTTTTTATCTTTTAGTTGTTTAAAATAACTAGGACTGAAACCGGTTATTTTTTTAAATTGGTTGCTCAGATAGGCTACACTTGAATAACCCATTTTATAGGCTATTTGGCTTAAGTTCCACTCGTCATACACAATAAGCTCTTTTACTTTTTCTACTCTTTGATGTATAAAGTATTTTTCGATTGTAATCCCTTCAATTTCAGAAAATAAATTGGAGAGGTAAGTATAATCATGATGTAGTTTATGGCTTAATAATTGGGAGAGGTTTTGATTTTTGTCAATTTCTAAATTTTGAACTTGCTCTATTAGGATTGATTTTATTCTTTCAATCAGCTTACTTTTTTTATCATCTAAAATTTCAAAACCTAGATGTAGTAGCTTTTGCTGTAAAGCTTTATATGCATTCTCATTAAGCTTTTCGATTAAATATATTTCTCCTAAGGTTACTTTGTGATAGGCTATTTTTAAGGCATTGAGTTCTTGCTGTACCACCAAGATACACCTTTGACAAACCATGTTTTTGACATAAATAATTTGTAGAGTATTGGTGTTCATAATATATTTCTAAGCTTGTAAAGCTTTTGGTGTTTTGCTTTTCAAAATTAATCTCAATGCAGAGTTTTTGCTAAAATAGGCCCAAGTCCAATTAATAAATATGATCAATTTATTTTTGACACTAAGTATGAGCATCAGGTGTAAAAACATCCAAACCAACCAAGCGAAAAAGCCTTTAAATTTTATTTTGGGTAAATCTACTACAGCCTTGTTTCTTCCAATGGTAGCCATAGAACCCAGGTCTTTATATTCATAAGCTACTTGCTCTTTATTTTTTAATAACCGGTTTAAATTTTTTGCAAGATTGATGGCTTGATTGATGGCTACATTGGCTAATTGTGGATGCCCTTTGGGGTAGAGTGGGGTATGCATTAACGCAATATCACCAATAGCATAAATATGCTTGCAATGGTTTACTTTATTGTAACGATCTACTATTATTCTATTCCCATTGGTAATACTTTCTTTGGGTAATCCTTCTAATGTATTGCCAATTACTCCAGCTGCCCAAATTAAGGTTTTACAGTTTAAGGTTTGACCATTGCTTAATTCTAAACTTATTCCATCATAGTTTTTGACAAATGTTTCGGTTATGAGCTCTACGCCCATATCTTGAAGATATTTTTTAGAGTTGATTTTGGCATTTTCACTCATACTATTTAGCGTATGGGCACTGCCCTCTATTAAATATATTTTAAACTCTGAAAAGTCAATACCTGGATAATCTTTAGGTAGAATATGTTTTTTAATTTCGGCAAAAGCCCCAGCTAGTTCAACTCCTGTAGGTCCGGCACCTACTATGGCTAGATTCAGACGGTTCTTTTTTTCTTCAAGACTTGAAGAAAGTATTGTTTCAAAATTTTCAAGTACATGGTTTCTTATTTCAATGGCATCATAAGTACTTTTTAAAGTAAGTGCATGTTTAGCAATATTATTATTGCCAAAAAAGTTGGTCTTACAACCGATAGCAAGAACTAGTAAGTCATAACTAAATACACCAATACTGGTATGTATTTCATTAGGGTTTTCATTTATTGAATATACCTCTGCTAAACGTATTTGAAGGTTTTTCTTCTTTCTTAAAATGTGCCTTAATGGGAAGGAGATACTTGCTGGTTCAATTTGTGAAGTAGCAACTTGATAAAATAAAGGTTGAAATTGGTGATGATTCACTTTATCAATTAGTAAAATTTCAAAATCATCTTCAGAGAGTTGTTTTACAAAATTTAATCCTGCAAAACCAGCACCTATAACAATGACTTTTTGTTTCGTTTTCATTTCTATATTTTTTTTAATAAAATAAAAATCAACTCAATTGCTTTACTTTTTACAAAGGTAGATGGACTAATATTAATCATCTCATTTTTTATAAACTATATTGTTAAAGTTTTTTTTGGAAATGCTTTATAATATTAGTGTTTTGGCATTGTGTTAAGATTAATTTCCCGATTTTATAAAAGCATTTCCTTTTTTAGAAATGTTAATCAGTGCATAACAAAATAGCTTTGCAAAAATTTTTTTTGAAGGTGCTTTTTATAAATTTTGAAAAACAGATTAAGTGTACACCAAGATTATTCTTGTTACTGTTTTTAATGTCGTTTTTCTTCAAAACAAATGCACAAACAAACGATCAAGAACATTCAAAACTGAAGAAAGAACAGAAGTTAAAAGAGGTTCAAGTAAAATTTATCTCTGATGTTAAAAAGGCAGAAAGAACCCCTTTTCAAGTTAATTCAATCAGTAGTAAAGAGTTTAAAAATAGTGTTGCAGATGCTAAAGATGTTTTGAATAAAATTAGTGGTTTAAGAATAATGGAGGAAGGAGGTTTAGGTTCTTCGTACAACTTAAATCTAAATGGTTTCAGTGGTCAACAGGTTAAAGTGTTTTTAGATGGTATCCCTATTGACCGATTGAGTTCTTCATTCAGATTAAATAATATATCGGTTAATGCTATTGAGCGTATTGATGTGTATAAAGGGGTTAGTCCTATTGAATTGGGGAATGATGCCTTAGGAGGTATGATAAATATTATTTCAAATAAAAAGAAAAATTACCTTGACTTGTCTTATGGCTTAGGGTCTTTTAATACGCATAGAATATCGCTTAATAATGCTTATACGCAACAAAAATCAGGCTGGACCATAAGAAGTAGTTTTAATTATAACTATTCTGATAATAATTATAAAGTTTATGTGCCAATAGTAATCAATAATAATCTAGCTTATTATAAAGATGTTCCAAGATTTCATAACCGCTATCGCTCTGCCAATGCTAAAATAGAAACAGGTTGGGTAGATAGAAAGTTTGCAGATATGTTGTTGGTAGGGCTTCTGGCTTCAAATGACGATGCAGAAATACAACATGGCGCTACAATGAATACGGTATATGGTGGTATTGCTCAGCAAAGTTTTAGTCTTGCGCCTACGTTTAAGTATGCTAAGAATAACTTATTGGTTAAAGGACTTCAACTTAATGCGTATGCTTTATGGAATTATTCTAAAACTACAATTTTTGATACCTTACAAGGTGTACATTATAATTGGTTAGGCGATAAAATTTATACACCGGGTTCTAATGCTGGAGAGCTTTCTAGAAACTGGACAAACCTAAATGACCATGAATTGTCTAGTGGTATTAATTTATCTTATGCATTGCATAAAAATCATATATTAAGCCTTAACCATAGTTTTAGTAGTTTTAATAGAACGGTGTTTGATCAATTAAATCCAGATAAAATTGAAAATAAATTTCCTAAAAGGTTAGACAAGCAAATTCTTGCTTTTTCATATGCGGCTAAACTTTCTAATAAATGGAACAGTACACTTTTTGTAAAAAATTATTCGGTTAGAGCCTTGGGAGAAAAACAATATGATTTTGCATTAGCTACTCAAAGAATTGAAAAATTTGAAAACAATAAGAATGCTTTAGGTTATGGTATTGCCACTACTTATTTTATCAAAGAACAGTTACAACTAAAAGCCTCATACGAAAAGGCATACCGTATGCCTAATCCAGAAGAGATATTTGGTGATGGTCTATTTGTTAACTCAAATATTGATTTACAGCCTGAGCAAAGTGATAATTATAATTTAGGTTTATCATATGCGTTTCAGCCTTGGGCAGATCATAAAATTGAAATCTCTACCAGTGGTATTATAAGATATGCAAAAGATTTGATTTATAAAATAGCTACTGTTTCTAGCCCCGTAACAAAGTATGCTAATTTGAGCCAAACACAATGCTTAGGTACTGAGGCTGCTTTTCTGTATCGATATAAAAACAGATTTAATCTTGGAGCAAATATTACATATCAAAACATTACAGATCAGGCAGATTATGTGTATGTAAACTCGACCACAAATGGTGGCAAACAAACCAATTATCAAAAAGGATTTAGAGTACCCAATACTCCGTATCTGTTCAGTAATGCGCATTGGACTTACCATAAATACAATAGTTTCCAAAAAGGGGACCAATGGACACTGCGTTACCAGTACCAATATATACACTCGTTTTTTCTTACTTGGGCAGCACTGGGCTCAAAAGATCAAAAGAAAGTTATTCCCACTCAAGAATCACATAGTATAGAAGTACAATATGCACTACAATATGGTAAATATAGTTTGAGCCTTGAATGCAGAAACTTATTTGATGCAAAGCTTTACGACCGCTTTTACCTTCAAAAACCAGGGCGTTCTTTTTACTTAAAACTTAGATGGTCGCTTTAATTTTTTAATCATTTTTTAATTTATATTTTATGAACACAGTACAGAAATGTTACAAATTAGGCCTAAGTGCCTTAATGGGATTGAGCTTATTAAGCTCTTGTAGTAAAGATAAAAATCCTTCAAATTCTACTACTACGGCTCCCCAGCCCTATTTACTTACTCTAGCCTATGCGCCAGCATCAGGTTATGATTATTCTTATTTTACGGTTGCTTATGACGATATTATGTCGGGTACGATTAATGCTAAGGGGAAAGGTTTAGAACAAGTAGGTTATTTTGATTACACTAAAATTGGTAATACACTGTACAGTATTGGAGGTTTAAACGATGTAAAAGTTACCGCTTTACAATTAGATGCACAAAATAATATTACAGAAACAGGCGCTGCTACTTTCCCACAAGCACTATCTGATATTGTAGAAGCTGATAACAATAATTTATTAGCCGTTTCTATGAAAAAATCTAATAACATGATTACCTTCTATCAAATTGCAAAGAATTCTGTAAGTGTATCAAAAACGGTTAATAGTCCAGTATCAGATATTCTTAAAACAGCAGACCAAGGCTTATCTTATTCAGGTATGGCGGTAGTAGGCGATAAGGTTTTCTTAAGTTATTATATCAATAATCTCAGCAATTTTGAAACCCCCGAAACAGATCGCGCAGAGCTTGCTGTATTTAGTTATCCCGATTTGAAATTTATTAAAGTAATTAGCGATAGTAGGGTAGGTCCTATTGGAGGGTTCAATATCAAAGGTGGATTGGTAAAAGATGAATCGGGAAATGTGTATGCAATATCACATTCAAATCCTGCTAATGGTTACTCTAAATTTACTAAACCTGCCGGGATTTTAAAAATTGCAAAAGGTACTACAGAATTTGACCCAACATATTTGTTTGACATCACAGTTAAGACAGGAGGTAAAACTGCTACTCACATTGTAAATCTTGGCTCTGGTAAAGCTTTTGCAGAATTAAATATCACCGATAGAGCAAGCCAAACAGCCTGGAGTGATGGCGTATTACAATCTGCAATTATTAATTTCAATACTCAAGAAGTTAATGTGATAAATGGTATTCCTAACCATAATGGTGATGGTAGAAGATTGCCTATACTAGCCGAAACAAATTCTGTATTTATTCAGGCTAAAGATGGCGACAAGCATTATATCTATAAAGTAAATACCCAAGATTATACTGCTCAAAAAGGGGCAGTATTAGAAAGTAGTTTCGTTGCGGGTATATTTAAATAATACGTTTACAATAAGGTGAATTTTAAACCATAATCAAATCAATAAATGCATATTAGCTACACAGCTATCTTTCATAAATAGTTGTGTAGCTTTTTTAAGATGACCATGAAACACTCTAAAAAACAACATAAAAGTACTTTTAGAAAAATCAATGATTGGCTGCACCTGTGGTTAGGTATTAGTTCTGGTATCATTGTTTTCATCGTGAGTATAACAGGTTGTATTTATGTATTTCAAAAAGAAATAAAAGATACCATAGAATCTTGGCGTTTTGTAC
>JBDHYE010000080.1:0-6665 GCA_039811245.1 Chitinophagaceae bacterium
TGTACCGGGTAACTAAACTTACTAAAGTTCACACTTCGCTGCCCATTATTAATACTTGAACCTGCAGAAATCATATGTTTTTCGCCAATCATAATATGATAGGCTAATACGAGATCTGTACGAAATAAATTCAAGCGACCATCGCCTACATTATCATTAAAAAAGGCAAAACCCATACCCAACCAGTTGGATTGATTTTTATTACGTAGCAATTGAAAATCACCGTAGATACTCGTCGTATTATAGGGTGCAGGATAAGCCACCCATTGAGCTCTATGCTGAGCCCCTATTCTAAAATCAGCATCGGGCATTAAAGCCGCATTAGCCGGATTTAAGAGTATGGGCGCATTGTAATACTGTGAAAAATGTATCGACTGCGCCCTTGCGTTTTGCACTGTAAAAACTGTACAGATCAACAATAAAAATCGAAAAAAATTATAGCTTTTCATGATTTAGATTTTAAAGGTATGTTTTTTCCTTTAAGAATAAAAATCCTTGTTCGCCGCATTTATTTTTTAACTTATGGATAAAAAAAGGTTGGCTCCCTTTTTGAGAGCCAACCCGTCTATAGTGTTTCATTTTATAGACTATTATGATTAAAAGTGATTTATTTTACTTCAACAATCTTAGAAAGTGCTAATTCATTGATCACATGAATATTTTTACCTCCTAATGATTTGTACTCATGATTCCAAGCTGCAATCGTAACACTACCTGCTGTAGAAGCACCAATGCTTGATAATTCAGCAGCTGTAAAAGTTACCGATTTAACATTGTTACCCATACGCTTTAAAGCGACACCTTTAGATCCTACTACTTGGAAGTAAATTGAGTCTGCATTATAGATAGTAGATTCTGCTGATAAGGTAAAATCTGAGGCAGTATTCACAGTGGTAATGCTTGTACTAATTCTATTCCCACCATAAGGCATGCTTCTACCCGATGTTTTAGCATTATAAGTAAAAGAGGGCGTAGTAACCATCCATTTGATTTGTGTATCAAAATCGTCTATCCCGGTTGGGTTCGTGGCTTCAGGAGTATATACATAAGAATTGTTTGATTGCTTAGTAAGCTCTTTATCATTCAATGTAATTTTACCCGCATCGGTATAAGTGCCTGTACTTAAATTACCAAATACTGCAACACCAGTACCCAATTCAAGATCAACTGGGATACCAAAATTCACAGAAGATGTTTTGGTAAGTAATGCTACTATGGCACCATCGCCGGTAGTATAAGTTGGGGAAGGGGCTCCTGAACTGGGTGTAGTAGAAGGAGGAGTGGTTGTAGTAGAAGGCTTAGTTGTACTATCTTTAGAACAAGAAGCCAAGGTAGCAACAGCTACAGTCATTAATAAAAGTGATTTTTTCATTTTGTTATTTTTTTTAAAAGGTGAAAAACTAGCACAAAAATATTATTGAATTAAAGTATATGCAATACGACAAAAATCGTATTTTGAAAAAACAAGCTAAAAATGTGGCTTTGAAGGATTCATAAAACCTACTTTATTAGAAATACACTATATTTGCAGCCTTTTAAAAATAAATATAATGGAATATAGAGAAATTGTTGCTGTAACAGGTATTGGTGGCTTGTTTCAATTATTAAATACAAAAAGCGATGGCGCTATTGTATGTAACCTAAGCGATAAAAGCACTAAATTTATACCTGCTCGTGTACATAATGTTACCCCTATCGAGAGTATTGAAATCTATACCATCGAAGATAATGTTAGACTCCATATGGTTTTTAAAGCAATGCAAGACTTAGAAGCCCAACACCCATTAGTAAGCCCTAAAGCAGATAACCAGAGCATTAAAAACTATTTTAAAGCAGTATTCCCCATTTTAGATGAAGAAAGAGTGTATGTGAGTGATATGAAAAAAATCCTTAAATGGTATGAACTGCTTAAAGCCAATGATCTGCTGCATTTTGAAGAAGTAAAACAAGAATCAGAAAGCGTAGAAAATACGAACGAAACAGCAACACAAAGTGCCGAAGCACAAAGCAACGAAGAAAAACCTGTTAAAAAAGCACGTGCTAAAAAAGCAGCTCAAAGCAGCGACGATGCCGAAGAAAAGCCAGCTAAAAAAACCAGTGCTAAAAAGAAAAAAACAGAAGAATAGAATTTAGAATTTTAATATTGAAAATAGGAGTAAGCAGTACAACTTACTCCTATTTTTATTTAAACCAATAGTACTCTCTAGAATTCGCTAATGCGGCCTCTATCGTAATCGTTCTAAGCGCTCAATTCTTTTTTCAAGCATTTCTATTTTTTGCTTATCACTTAATTGAGGTGCTTTTAACTCTTCACTTTGCCAACGCTGATAAGCAATATACAAACCCGGAATCAACATCAATACGATTAAGCTATCCCATAGGAGGACAGCTCTTTTTGACAATTTAAGGTTTTCAAATTTTCGTAATTTTAAATAACGACATAGTAAAAACGTAGCCCAACCTATAAATAGGCAATTAATAAAATAAAAGTAAAGCCCTCCCACAAAAAAATAAATATCGGCATGAGCAATGCCATAAGCAGCGGTACACAAGGGGGGCATACAAGCCGTAGCTACCGCTACTCCGGTGATTATTTTATTGCCTTCTTTTTTAATAATCCCAATAAAACCTACTACACCACCAAAAAAAGCAATTATAATATCAAAAATACTCGCCTTCTTAAAGGCCTCAAGCATCTCAGTGCTCTTATCAAAAGGACTTAGCAGAAAATAGATACTTGCTGCCAACAAACTTACAAAAGTCATCAACAGCCAATTCAATAAAGCTTTTCGCCATAAATGCTTATCGCCTACAGCTAAGCCAAAAGACAAAGCGATAATAGGCCCCATCAATGGTGAAATAAGCATAGCGCCAATGAGCGCCGATATAGAATTAGTAGTAAGCCCAATACAAGCAATAATCATAGCTGCACCCAGTACCCAGAGGTTCGCCCCTTTCATAAGCATACCCTCTTCTACCTCTTGATGTACTTCATGGTAATCATCTTCGGTTTTTAAAGCCCACTGTATGCTTAAATAACGTTTTAATGTAGAGAATTTTGGCATAAGCTATTCTAATAAAAATTCTTCCAAAATTATAAATAGCAGCATAAAGCAGTAGTGAACATCAAATTATTTTTTGTAACTTGCATAAATAAAAAAATAATTTTTGAAAAGGTCAAATAAATATAAATACCATTTTTTATTACTGAACATTAAAAAAAATGCAGCTATTAAACATTTTTAAATAAAAAAATTATGAACAAAAAACTACTCTTTGGGATTACTACCCTTTTTATTTTATTTTATTCAATGTGTGCTAAAGCACAAGATAGCCTCAAATATGTTAGCTGTGGATTAAGTACAGAATTATTGCAAAATATGGGACTGAATGGCCCTAGAGGTGGAGCAACAGCATACTTTACTGCACCCGATAGCTTTCCATCTAGTGCAATTCAAACCTGTGGAAAATTTAAAATTTTTTATGAAGATTTACGAACAGGAGCACCCTTAGCGGGTTTCAATGACCCAGTAAGTGGTACTACTAGGCGAAATACCTTATGCAGTGTATTAACTTATATCCAATCTGTTTTCGATTTTAGTAATATTCCAAGTGGTGCTTATATTCGGTTGCATATTGATACCTCATGGAGTAATCCTGGGCACCCAATACCAATTTTACTTGGATTTACGCATTGGAATTTTTCTATAGGGGATTGTGCTCCTTATTACAATAAAACTTCTGCAATTGCGGGCTCAGTTGTAAATGGTTTCATTTATGATTATATCAAAAGTCCAACTGGAACTGACCCTAATCCTGGTGATTATCATGCAAATCTTCAAATGAATTTTGCTTCAATAGACAGAGGAATTTTTGATTTAAAAAGAGTATTTAATGATTTAACCGTTGCTCCTATCAATTATTACAATGACACTGGAACTACAGAACCTTGTGCATTTGATTTATATAGCAATTTATTACATTTAGTAAGCCATTCTTTGGGTTGGTTTTCTTGGCAAGATACTGGTGCTATTCATGGTGTAAGTACTACAACTTTACCACACTCTAACTACGACACTTCTTTATGTATTATAGGGCATCCTAAAGTAACATCAAACCCTTTTGGTTCGATTTCAAAATTACTCCCACTTTCAAGCACTTGGACCTCTTCAAAAGTCTTTTTATTAAATAACCAAAAACCACCCTATAATAGAATTTTAGGGAATTTTCACAAACATCCATTTTTATTAGCTGGTTACCGTTCTGAATTTTCACATTTATGGAACGGTCAATTTGAACTTCAAAGAATATGCCCTGGAGATTTTTACAACCCTGTAATGGGCATACCTATTATGGAAGGTGTTATGAGTAGAACATACACAAAAGCTGAATTAATTCACTTTAGAGATGTAATAGGTTTAAATTTAAACTCAAGTTTTATAAGTACCCATAGTACTTTACTCAATAACAAATTAGCATGGAGCAGTAAAATGATTTCTGATGCCTATAATTTCAACTATACTAATAGGGATTTTGCTGAAAAAGTAACTCCTGATTTTACAGTTATCAATAATGTAGGTGCTAATGTAATTATTCATCTTAATAGCGATACCAGTTTGCACGATGATGATGGTGATAATTTATCTGTTATGCCTGAAACGCTAGTAAACTTTAGAGGTTGTAGCAATGGTGGAAATAATCATGCTCAATTAACACTAAGCAATAGTAATCAGACAATAACATATACTCCACGTTCAAACTTCTATGGTCGTGCTCAATTTGGCTTTAACCTTTGGGATGGTAAAGAAAAAGGAGCATTCGTAATCTATACGATTGATGTAAAACCTGGTAATAATGTTGGTGTTCCTATGGGTAATAATATAATTATTAACGGAAATTTTGAAGAGGGTGCAGAAGTCAAAATTAAAACCATTGACGAAACAATCAATAATAGTTATACTTTAGGATTTAAAAGGGCTTCAAACAATATGTTTGGTGGTCGTTTTAATAACGGTACAATTATGTCTGATGGTCATCCTTATGATGCATTTAGTAATTATATTTTTGGTACTGCTATTCGTAATAGTTTTACAGAATGTTATGATGCTGCATTAGGGAAACCTTTTGGCGATCTTGCCAATTCTTTTCCTTGGGATTTTTTAAGCCTCCCATTGGGTAGTTCAGGCATTTTAGTAGGTTTATATAGTAGTTGGATTTCAGACGGATATCCTGATGCTAAATTAATGTCTGATACTAACAATAGATACCAACCATTGGGTAAAGAAGGCATACTATTAAATCTAACAGATACTTTGAAAAATTGCCGTAGATATATTTTAGAATTTGATGCCCGTAGAACTTATACCAACACTTCGATTTATACATCACCTAGTCCATATCCTACTATTGAAAAACTAAACCTTGGTTTTACAAATAGTAACATGATCACAGACCTTACAACCACGCCTACAATAAGGGATATTGAATTTACAATGGGTTCAATTGAAACTAAAAATTGGCAACATTTTAAATACTCATTTACTTACTGTGCCGATACCCCTGCTAATGTTTTACATTTTGCAATTGATGGCGCCTTGTCAAATATGGAGCATATTGCAAACACTTTAATTGATAATGTTAACCTTATTGAAGCCCCCTTAGCATTAAGCATCAAGATTATTGACACACCTGCAAAAGGCTGTAATCGTACGCTATATGCAGGACCGCCATCACTCGGTTGCCCTAATCTTACTTATGAATGGAAAGACGCAACAGGGGCTATTGTTAGCACTTCAAGAACCTTAGATATTACTGCCATAGATACTACTTTTTATGTAGTAAGTGTAAACGATGGATGCAATACTGCAAAAGATACGATGCATATTTTCCCCTGCGACTGCTCTCCAGTAAAAGTATTGGGCAAACCCTATACAACACTGGTAAGCGGTGCTGTACCTGCTAGTCTGCCTGCCGGTAACTATTATGTGCCTTCAAGTATCGTGTTAAGCGGAAATACAGATTTTAACAGTGTAATAATGCTCATAGAACCCAATGTTCAAATTACGGTTCCCAACGCCTCAAAATTAAGCATAGACAATGCACACTTATTTACTTGCCCAGATACTAACAAGCTTTGGAAAGGCATTAAATTAGATAATGGTACAGCTACTACAGGACGTATAGAAGTAAAAAACAACTCCCTAATAGAAGATGCCGAAATCGCAATAAATGCTATCAATCCTAACAACCCTAGTACGGATAAAATAATTGATATCGAAAATGCTGTGTTTAATAGAAATATTATTGGAATCAACATTGAGCATTGTACACTAACAAAAGATAGCATTTACCCATTCTCTATCATTAATACTCTATTTACTTCTAGACAATTGAATACCTCAGGAAGTGGCTACCCTTACACTTGGACTGCCGCAAAAGCATTAAAGGCTTATACGCCTAACGGCACTCATGCGCCTTATTATCTTGACCTTAACTATCTTAAAGTACGTGCCAAAAACGATAAACCCCTTATTGCCGGTATCAAACTAAACCATGTTGGAAATGTAATAGGGACTCAATACTATGAAATAGAAATTGGTGGTGGTTTAGATACAAGCGATGCCAATTTATTTGACAATGCCAGTACGGGTATTTATGCAGAAAAT